>PLIG01000109.1:0-2552 GCA_003139255.1 Acidimicrobiaceae bacterium
CGCCGATGGTACTTGGGGGGCATCCCCCCGGGAGAGTAGGACGTCGCCGGGATTTGTCCGAAGGCCCCCTGCGGCTGCAGGGGGCCTTCTTGTCGGTCAGGTGAGGCGGACCCTGGGGTCGAGGACGGCGTAAAGGGCGTCGACGATGATGTTCGCTACCACTATGAAGGTCGATGCAAGGATCACCAGCGCGATGATGACCGGCAGGTCCTCGCGGGTGATAGATGTCAGGATCTGGTTGCCGAGGCCCGGGAGGCCGAACACGTTCTCGGTCACAATGACCCCGCCGAGTAGGGTACCCACGTCGATGCCGAACTCGGTGAGCACCGGTGTCAGCGCGGCGCGCAGACCGTGACGGTAGATGACCCGTCGTTCACTCAGGCCTTTTGCCCGCGCCGTGCGGATGTAGTCCTCGCCCAGCACGTCCAGCATGGAACCGCGCGTGAGTCGCGAATAGATCGAGGCGGTGACTAGGGCGATGGTGAACCAGGGCAGGATCAGGTGTCGCGCCCATTCGGCCGGGTCCTGGGTAAGGCTGATGTAGCCGGTTACCGTGAAGAAGTTGAAGCCCAGCCGGTGCAGCTCGAAGAAGAACACCAGCAGAAAGAGCTCGCCGAGAAGGAACGTGGGCATGGAGTAGAAGAACAGCGCGAAGGCGGTGACGCTGCGGTCGGCGAGCGTGCGCGGGTGCCTAGCCGCGAGCACGCCCGAGGCAACGCCGATAACGAGCCAGATCAGAGCTCCGCCCACTGCCAGCGACGCGGTCACGGGGAGATCCTGGCCGATGATGGTCGTGACCGGCTCACCGCCCACGTACGAGTAGCCGAGGTTCCCGTGCAGCAGGCGCGAGAGATAACGGCCGTACTGGACGATGACCGGCTGGTCGAGCCCGAGGTTATGGCGGACGGCTGCGAGTGTCTGGGCGTTGGCCAACCTCCCGGCGATCAGGCGAGCGGGGTCGTTGGGGGCGACGAAGTACAAGATGAACACGACTGTCACCACCACCCAGAGCACGATCGCCCCGAAGGCGATACGCCGTGCGAGAAAGCGCGTCATACTGCGCTGTCCTCGTCGGCCGTGCTCAGCACGGCGGTGGCGGTGAAAATGCCGGCGGGTTTGCGGGTGAACAGACGGTTGTATCGCGGGTCGAAGGCATCGCGGACGCTGTCACCTAGGAGGTTGAAGGCGAGCGTCGTGGCGAGTAGGGCCAAGCCGGGGAAGATCAAGTACCACCAGGCCACCTGGTAGTACTGCAGGGCCTCCGACAGCATGTCTCCCCAGCTCGGGGTTGGCGGAACGATCCCGATCGAGAGGAACGAGAGGGTCGCTTCGAAGACGATCGATGCCGGGATGAGAAGCGTCAGGTAGACGATCACCGGGGCGAGCACGTTGGGCAAGATGTCAACGAACATGATGCGCAGGTTGCCAGCGCCGAGCGCGTGGGCGGCCTCGACGAACTCCTTTTCCTTGACCGAGAGCACCTGGCCTCGCACTATCCGGCCGACCGAGGCGAACGAGAAGAACGCGATCACCCCGATGATCACCAGCAGACGGTCGCTGTTGCCGACGACCGACACGAGGGCGATGGCGAAGATCAGATAGGGCAGCGACAGCACGGCATCCATGAAGCGCGCCAGGATTGTGTCCACCACTCGGCCGAAGTAGCCGGCCGCGAGGCCGATGACCACACCCACGGCAGTGGCCAGCGAGCTCGCCACGACGCCGACTAAAAGCGAGATCCGGGCCCCGTAGAAGATGCGGACGAGCACGTCACGCCCCAGCTCGTCCGCGCCAAGCAGGAAGTGATGGCCGGGACCGACCGGTATACCTGCAGGAGAGCGGCCGAAAGAGTACTGGGTGTCAGGGCCGTGACCGGTCAGGTGCGCCACCAGCGGGGCGAGGATCGCCATCAGGGCGATGAGCACGATGACGACGCTCGAAGCGATGGCCGCCCGGTCGTGCCGCAGCCGCTCGAAGGCCAGCCGCCAGGGGCTACGGCCCTCGATGGTCTTGGCTGCGCCGATTGCGGCGACCGTCTCGGCGTCGGGGCCGCCGATCTCTACGATCATCCCCTGAGTCACGGTGTGTCCCATGGGATGGCAGAGTGGTCGCCGCCGCGCATCGGGACGGCAGGCCCGCCGAGCGAGGCGACATTGGTCACCTTTGGCGGTGGCGCTCCGGGGAGTTCTTCACGGTCGGCGAGCGGGAAGTGGCACGCGACGCGGTGCCCGAAGCTGTCGCCGAGCCGTGGCTCGAGCACGGGCATCTCCTCGGCACATCGGGTCTGAGCCTTCGGGCAGCGTGGGTGGAACCTGCACCCACGCGGGGGGTCGATGGGTGAGGGGACATCGCCACCCAGCACGGTGCGCGTGCGGCGGTCGGCTTCGTCGGGGTCTGGCACCGGGATGGCAGACTGGAGTGCCTTCGTGTAGGGATGGCGAGGCCGACTGTAGAGGTCGTCGCGTCCGGCCACCTCCACTATCTGCCCAAGGTACATCACCGCGACGCGATCGCTCACATGGCGCACGACCGAGAGGTCATGGGTGATGAAC
>PLIG01000109.1:2563-4670 GCA_003139255.1 Acidimicrobiaceae bacterium
CGCTGGCGCTGGCCTCCCGAGAAGTCCGCGGGGAACCGGTTGTAGTGTTCGGGGTTGAGCCCCACCAGTTCCATGAGGTGCTGTACCCGTTGCTTCCGCTGATCTGCGCTGGTCTTTGGCTCGTGGATGGTGAAGGGATCGCCGATGATGGACCCGACCCGCCGGCGAGGATTGAGCGAGCTGTAGGGGTCCTGGAAGATCATTTGCATGCGTCGGCGGTAGGGACGCAGTCGCCTGCGGCTCAAGCGTGAGATGTCCTCGCCATCGATGAGCACGGTGCCCGATGTCAGGTCGACAAGCCGCGTGATGCAACGTGCCACGGTCGACTTCCCGCAGCCTGTCTCCCCTACGAGGCCCAGAGTCTCGCCGCGCACGACCTCCATAGTCACATTGTCGACAGCATGCACGACCTCAGAGCTGCGCTGCAGGAGTCGGCCTGTACGAACCGGGAAGTGCTTGGTGACCCCCTCGAGGCGGACGAGGGCATTCGGTTGCGAGCCCAGTTGGGACCGGGAGCGCGATGTCATCACAGTTCGTCCTTGCCCGGATCGGTAACCGGGCTGTCAGCTACGGCCACCGGCGCCGAGCTGCCCTCTGCCGCAGAAGCGGCGTGCCGCCGCATGTCTGTCTCCGCGGATGACCCGGTGAGGTCGGCTGGCAGCCAGCAGGCCGAGCGATGGACCGAAGTGTCAACAAGGCGCAGAGGTGGTGAGCCGGTACGGCACTTGGGCATCGTGAAGGCACAGCGCGGATGAAAGGGGCACCCCGAGGGTGGGTTGATGAGGCTGGGTGGCTGCCCCGCGATAGACGGCAAGCGCTGTCCCTCCTGGCCGCTCTGGGGCAGCGAGTTGAGCAAAGCGGAGGTGTAGGGGTGGTGCGGGCTGTAGTAGATGCTTCGTGTGCCAGCGGTTTCCATCACCTTGCCCGCGTACATGATCATGACCTCGTGGGCCATGTCGGCGATGATCCCGAGGTCATGGGTGATCAGGATGACGGAGATACCAAGCTCCTCCTGGAGGTGCTTGATCAGCTCCATGATCTGCGCCTGCACGGTGACGNNGGCGCATGCCGCCGGAGAACTGATGGGGGTAGTCGTTGACCCGCTCCTCGGGACGGGGGATGCCGACCAGGCCGAGCAGCTCCACGACGCGTGCGCGCGCCGCCGGCTTGTCGACGTCCTGATGGGTTCGGATCATCTCCATGATCTGCCACCCCACTCGGTAGTAGGGGTGGAGGCTCGACATCGGGTCCTGGAAGATCATCCCGATCTTCGCCCCGCGTACCGCGCGGAGCTCGGCCGGGGACATGGTGAGCAGGTCTTTCCCCTCGAGGAAGGCTCGGCCGGACACTCTGGCCCCGACCGTAAGGCCTACCGTCGTTTGGACGGCGACGCTCTTGCCCGAGCCCGACTCGCCGACGATGCCCAGCGTCTGACCGGAGTCCACCGCGAAGCTGATGCCCCTCACGGCTTCGACGACTCCGTCGGGAGTGGGGAACGAGACGACAAGATTCTCCACTTCGAGCAGCAAGCCATTCACTCCCTAGGTAAGGAAGCCCAGCCGATAGGCCGACGTGCTGCCAGAAGGACGACTACCGGCAACTTTTGTCGCACGTTACTTGGCCCACCTGCTCGCCTATCTCCTGAGGCTCAAAATCGAATCAACTCTATGTGCGGCGGTAGGAAAAGGTGACATCAGTGAGAAGATGTGAGCCCCGGCACCCGAGGGTGCCGGGGCTCACTCAGACCTGGCCTCTTGCCAGCCTCGCCTGACTACTTACCGCCGGTGAGCCAGACGTTGGTGATGTCGCAGTTTTCCGTCCACACGTTGAAGTAGCAGTTGTGGAGGTTGCTAGAGTGGTAGACGGACACCTTCTGTGCGGCGATGGGCACCACAGCGGCGTCGGCCATGATCTGCTTTGCGGCATCCTGCCAGTAGACCGTGGCCTGGCTCGTCGAGGTGGCGGACTCGGCTTTGTCGATGTTGGAATTCACCGTCGAGCTGTTGTAGTCGCCGTAGTCGACGCTGTTGGGCCCGTAGGTGCGGCCGTCGAAGAGCGGCTCGATGATGGAGCGCCCATTGTTGCCCAGCCAGTCCGGGATCCATCC
>PLIG01000067.1 GCA_003139255.1 Acidimicrobiaceae bacterium
TCTGAGGTATCCCAGATCACTCTCCGAACACCCCGCTACTGGGCTATCCCCGATCACCGGCTATGGCCTCACCTAGCGATGCCTCTCTTCGCTGGCTCTATGCGAGTCCGCAACCATGATGCCACCTGCTCCTCATCCCGCCCTCCGTCTGCGACGGCTAGGACGATTTCCTCGGCTTCGTCCGCGGACGGATAATCAACCCACCTCCAGGAGTTCACCTCGATGAATACTCGGAGCGTCACCCACGCCGCCCGCTTGTTGCCATCGAGCAGAGCATGATTCTTTACGAGGCGCGCCAGGAGAACTGCAGCCTTATCGCAGAGGTCCGGATAGAACTCCTGATCACCGAAACTGGCCGAAGGAGCGTGTAGAGCGGAGTCGGCGAGCCCCAGCTTGGTGCTCACCGAGAGTGTCCTCACGTCGATCCCGGTCACCGCGGCAGCGATGGCCAAGTAGTCGGCTAGGTCCGGGTAGTGGACCTTCACCTGGCAAGGCGTTCCAGCAGCTCTCGGTCCTCTTGAATGATCTTGGCAAGGCGGGCCTTGAACGTCGGGTTCTTGCGCCGACGCTCCACCGCCTCGATCAGGGCTTGCTTCACTGTCTCGTTAAGGCTCTGTCCCTCGACTCGTGCGAGGGCCTCGGCGTCGGCGGCTATGTCGTCCGGGAGACGGACGGTGAGATTCCTTGGCATGGTGTCATGCTACCACGACACCACTACTGAGGAGGACCGTCTGATGACGACACTCGATCTGACAGCCACAACAGTCCAGATGTTTGGACATGGGGGTCTCGATGAGGCCGAGCTGGCCGCGGCCGCGTTCTTGGCCCAATACACCAGCCGCACGCTCGATGCCTACCGACACGATCTGCTCACCTTCTTCCGCTGGGCGAACGACTTGCATCTTCCGGTTCTCGAGGCCACGCGTCCTCGTATTGAGCTGTACCGTGCCGCGCTCGAAGAACGCGGGTTGGCGGCCTCGACCATCGATCGCCGCCTGTCGACAGTCTGTGGCTTCTACCGCTTTGCTCACATCGACGGTCAGGTCGCGTCCAACCCAGCGCAGTACGTACGACACCCTATGGTCCACCCGAGTGAGGGCCGTGGCATGGATCACGGTGAGCTTGGGGCGTTCCTATTCACCGCAGAGCGCTTCGACAACGCCCACGCGGCGCTCGGCGCACTGCTCGGCCTCAACGGCCTGCGGGTGAGCGAGGCGTGCGGGACGAACGTAGAGGACCTCGGGTTCGAGCGAGGGCATCGGACGCTTCGGATCGTGGGCAAGGGAAACAAGCCGGGACTGATCCCACTCGTGCCCCGCACGGCCCGAACTATCGACCGAGCCCTCGGCGAACGACAGGAAGGACCCATCCTCATCCGCCATGATGGGCAGCGCCTCGATCGACGGACAGCGCACCGCTGGGTCCGATCGATCGGCAAGCGAGCTGGACTGGGTTCTGTCCACCCGCACATGCTCCGAGCAGCTTTCATCATGGCCGCACTCGACGCTGGGGTCCCCCTGCGTGACGTGCAGATTGCCGCCCGCCATGCCGACCCGAGGACCACCACGGTCTATGACCGTCGTCGAGAGAACTCCGACCGCCACGCCGCGTATGTGGTGGTCGCCTTCGTGGCAGGAGGCTAAGGGGCGGCAGTGCTCCGCAAGGTGGGGTATCTCATAACGTTCAGCCAGGTAGCTACGTTTGCCTGCCCCATACCGCCGGCTACGGGTCACGCCAGAATGCCGCCGCCTCGATGGGATGGCGCCAGATTCATAGTCTGAAACGCCGATCGGTAACGCGGCCCAGCAGTGGATGCTGGCACCCGGTTCAACCGATCGAGATTGCCGGTTCCTACGCCCCCTGCCGGATGACCTCGGATGGTGCCAAACCCGCACGATAACGCTCGACGACGACATGGGGCCCTGGCTTGCTCGGCGACTCACTGGGCTCCGCAAGGAAGTTCGTGCCAAGGAAGTTGAGACTCAAGCCGACGCGACAATGGTGTCGGTGGGGAACGTGAGTCAACCGGGTGCTACCGCAACTTGCCTGTATTCTCGTCGTCTGGCGTCGCTACAGCCAAAATCCAACGGTTAGAATAATTAGGACAGCAAAAGAGCTTAGAGGCGCGAAAGTCCTGCTGGAGGAGTGCGAGAGCGGACGAATCGGACGGTCTCGAAAACCGTTGTGGTCGTAAGGCCACCGTGGGTTCGAATCCCACCTCCTCCGCTCAGACCCCCTTCGCGGCGGGGGACCGGTCTCAGCCTCAGCAGCTACCCACAGCTGAGACCTGAACCGTGAATTGCCTACGGACTCGGGGCCGCGCTCATTCGAAGCTCGGGCGGCGATCGCGCGTGCGCTTGAGTTCGAAGAACCCGTCGGTCCCGACAACAAGCAGGACCCCGTCCCATAGTCGTCCCGCCGTCTCGCCACGCGGTGCAGGTGTGACCACGGGACCGAAGAACGTATGTCCGTCCACGCTTATCACCGGAGTGCCCACATCCAGGCCCACCTGCTCCATGCCGAGGTTGTGTGACTTCTTGATCGCGTCGTCGTAACCGGTGGTTCGAGCGGCCTCCAACAACGAGTCCGGCAGGCCCACCTCGGCCAGTGCCTCCCCGAGGACACCGGGCTCCTTACGGTTCTGGTCGTGGAAACGGGTACCTATCGCCGTGTACAGAGGGAGGAGCACATCTTCACCCTTTTCGGCCTCGGCGGCCGCGCATATCCGCACAGGCCCCCAGGCCTGCTCCATCGTCTCCAGATACTCGTCGGAGAAGTCTTTGTCCTCGTGTTGCTGAAGGTTCAAGTATGCGAGGGACATGACGTGCCAGCTCGTCTGAACCGGTCTCACCTTCTCGACCTCCAACACCCACCTCGAGGTGATCCACGCCCAGGGGCACACAGGGTCGAACCAGAAGTCAACGTGCTGGGGCGATTCGGTCATGACTTCTAAACCCCGCAATCCCCCTTGGTGTTCCTCTGACCAGCCCTGCTCTGCGTCGTCATTGCAGGAGGCCGACCTGGGTGGAGGTCGGTCCCGGCAGCGCGCTGGCCACCCCGAGGAGGTCGAGAAACTCCTGTTCACTGAGCCAGAGCCTCCGGACGACCATCTCCCGGCGCATGAGGGCGAGGTGAGCGGCCGGTAACGCGCTCAGTTGGGCATCTAGTACCTCCCGGCGTGACACGAGCAGTCTCTGTTGCTCCGCCCCCACGGCTTCGCCCGGAGCTCCCGTTCGGGCAATGACTGGCGGAGAACAGCAACTGCGAGTTGTACGATTCCACGCAGCGAGCAGGAGGATCGCGTGGCGACCGCAGGCAGTGGCAGGCTGACACGGCGCGACAGGGAACGAAAGCCTCCAGCGAGCACGCCTTCAGATGTGGGCCGTTCCCTGCGCGAGTCACGTGAACGGCTAGGCGTCAGCCTGGCCGAGATCCGCGACCGCACGGGCATCTCCTGGCAGAATCTCGAAGCCCTCGAAGTCATGGACCTCGCTCGGCTGCCGGATCAACGCACGGTGGTCACGGCCGCGCGCCGTTACTCCGAGGTTGTGGGCCTCGATGCCGCCGAGATCTGCAGCACGGCTTTACGCGTCTGGCAGGATCAGCGCTCGGGAGATGGCGCGGCGCAGGGAGCTCCACCCACCACGGGCAGCCGCTCGCGGCGACGCGCGACCGGCTCAGCCGTGACTGGTCAGAGCACGGGAACGCCCGTCGCGGAAAACGCCGGCACCCAGGCGCACTTGCGGGCGTTCACCCAGACGGCTGAGATCCCCGTTGCCGGTGGCGTCCGCGCTCCCGGCGACGGCGCGGCCTCGGTGCACTTCGCCGATACCGACGCCATCCCGATTACCTCGCGCGAGCACCCGCGGACACGAGCCCCTCA
Source organism: Acidimicrobiaceae bacterium (assembly GCA_003139255.1). Lineage (GTDB taxonomy): Bacteria > Actinomycetota > Acidimicrobiia > Acidimicrobiales > UBA8190 > Bog-564. The sequence continues at coordinate 3,884 of PLIG01000067.1, forward strand.
CCGATGGTTTCAGGCCACGCTGGGCCTCACCGCTCTGCTCCTGCTCCTCGGTGTGGCCGGACTGACAGTGCACCACTACCAGCCACAGTGGCTCGCCGACATCCACGTGACGCGCCCGCACTCGCCCGCGGTCACCGCCAAACCCGGGTTTGTGACTCCCAAGCAGAGCAGACGCTCTTCGCATTCCTCGACTCCTCCCCTGCGCTCGCTCATCACGCAGACCGCAGGTCCCACGGGCTTCGCTTCTGTCGCCGTGCATGCCAAGAGCTATCGAGTCGAGATATCCGCCCAGCAACCGTGCTGGATCGATGCGACGGCCCCGCCGGACGGCTCGAGGCCCCTGTTCGTCGACGTCCTCCAGGCGGGGGACACAAAGACGCTCACGCCGGTGAAGGGCCAGCTCTCGGTCGAATTCGGCGCCAGCTTCATCACTGTTCAAATCCAGGTTGCCGAAAAGACCGTCCCGGGGTGGTCGTTCACACCACCGACAGCTCCATTTTCCTTGAGCTTTGCGAGCTACCCCGGTTCTTGAGCCTCACGGCCCAGCCACATCTCGACGCCAGCCTCCCCAGCTCGTCATCCAAAGCCTCGGACATTTAGACGACGATTCGGCTTAGCAATGTCAGATCGTCTGAGATCCTTGGAAGACGCCCAGCTACCCACTCGCAATCAGTCACGTATAAGTTTGGGTCGTCAATTCGACAATGACGTCCTAACTTGAACGACGCGACGGTCGTCGTCATCGCTAGCGCAATGAGGAAGTACTCGTCATGGGTTATTCGCCTCCGAAGCGACGCCAGTCCGTCGACAGGTCACGCGGTGTCGCATCTGTTCGGATCGCCTCCTTCGTCACTCGTAGGCACTGCAGAGGGGAGACGCGACCCATACGCCTCGAGACCAGGCGCAAGTTCGCGCGACCAATCGCCGGTTTGGCGGCCACATGCACGGTGGCCGCCGCAACCTTGCTCCTGCCGGCCTCCGGCGCGTCGGCCGCGTCGATCGCCTTGTTGCCGTTTCGGGGCCATGGATCGATCGGGGAAGCCTACGTCGTCGGCGCCACTCCGAACTCCCGTCTGGCGGTGGTCAACGCAGCCGGCACCACAGTCGGATCTGGGGTGGTCGACCAGCTCGGCAGCCTCATCGTGCGCAATCTCACACCGGGTGCCGGGTTCCGCTTCGAGGAAGGTACTGGAGCAAACAAGCGTGCCACCGCGACATTTTCGGTCCTGTCCACAGCGTCTACGGCGCGCCCGTCGTTCTACTCGTCCCAGCATCTCCACGCCGGTCTCAACTATGTGCGGACGCGTGACGGCATCCTGCTGGCGGCCACCGTGCGTCTACCACCCGGCAAGACCCTGGCCGACGGCCCCTTCCCTACGGTGATCGAGTACTCCGGCTACGCCGTGGCCGCTCCCCACAGCCTGATCAACGCGCTGGAGGGGACCGCCCCGTCGGACGATCCGTTGCTCCCTGATACTGCCACCGTGGTGGGCTCCGTCGTCGCGCCCCTCTTGGGGTTCGTCACCGTCAGCGTCCAGATGCGCGGAACGGGCTGCTCGGGCGGGGCTTTCGACCTCTTCGGCCTGCCGTCGGACTACGACGGCTATGACGTCATCCAGACGGTCGGAGCGCAACCCTGGGTGTTGCACCACAAAGTCGGCATGGTCGGGATCTCCTATTCGGGGTTCTCCCAGCTCGTAGTGGCGGGAACTTCCCCCCCGGACCTGGCCGCCATCACCCCTCTCAGCCCCACCGACGACCTGTTCTCGACCGGTTACCCCGGTGGGATCTACAACGACGGATTCGCCAAGAGCTGGATCGCCCAGCGCATCATCGATGCCGAGCCCGCACCGCAGGGCGGTCAACCGTGGGTGGCTGCCGAGATCGCGGCGGGCGACAAGACCTGCCTCGCCAACCAGCGCCTCCATCTCCAAGCCCAGAGTCTCGAGTCGCTCATAGGTCCGGGGTCGGCCCGGACTCCGTCGTTGTTCGACCCACGCTCGCCTGAGGCGTGGGCCTCGCACATCAAGGTACCCGTCTTCCTGGTCGGCGCCCTCGAGGACGAGCAGGTGGGTCCCCAGTGGCCAGCGCTCATCACGGCCTTGAAACGCGACAAGAACGCTTACGTCACGATGCTGAACGGGACCCACATCGACTCGCTCGGGCCCGACACGATCTCCCGATGGCTGGAATTCCTCGACATCTACGTCGCCGGACGCGTGCCGAGCGCAGCCCCGACCCTGGCGCCGCTCGCATCCGCCGTGTACGCGAGCGCCACGAGCGGAGCAAGGTCCGCCACGCCCCCCGCCATCCGCTTCACGACCGAGCCCTCCGTGGCTTCTGCCAAGGCGGCGTTCGCGGCGCACGACCCTCGAGTCCGGGTGCTCTTTGACAACGGCGGCGGAGGCCTCGGCCCCGGAGCCCTCCAGCCCACCTTCCAGGCTGGCTTCTCCACCTGGCCCCCGGCCGGGACCGTCATCCACTACAGCCTCGGCCCCGACGGCTTGCTCGACGCGAACCCACTGCATAATTCCTCCAGGGTCACTTTCCGGCCCAACCCGGCCGTCCGACCCGCAGACGACCTGTCGTCTTCCGCCAACGCGTGGGTCGCCCAGCCGCCCTATGACTGGACGCCAGTTCCGACGGCCAACGGGATCGCCTTCGAAACCCCGGTGTTCACCAAGGCGATGACGATCGTCGGTCCCGCCAGTCTCGAACTGAGCCTCGAGTCGACGGCACGTGTCAGCGATCTCCAGGTGACCGTCACCGAGGTCCAACCCGGCGAAACAGAAGAGGAGTACATCACCTCGGGCTTCCTGCGCAGCAGCAACCGCACATTGTCAGCTGTCTCGACCGTCCTCGACCCCGTCCCCACCTACCTGGCATCGGATCGTCGCAACCTGCCGAGAGGACGCTTCGACCTTGTCCGCATTCCGATCGACCCCATTGCCCACACGTTCCGGGCCGGCACCCGTCTGCGAATTGTCATCTCCGCCCCCGGTGGCGATCGTCCGTCGTGGACGTTCGATACACCCGCGACGAACAACTCGGTCATCGACACCGTGGGGCTCGGGGGCGTCGACGGCTCGTCGCTCGTCGTCAACGAGGTGCACGGGGTCGTCCCCAGCACCACCTTGCCCACATGCGGAGCGCTGCGCGGTGAACCATGCCGGGCGTACTCCCGCCTGGGCAATCAGACCTGACCTGCCCCGGCACCGGCGCTGGTGGTGCAAAGAACCCGCTCTTGTGGCGCCTCCACTTTCTTGAACCCCTATCGGGCTGAACTTGCACCTCTGTGTCGGGATTGAGCGTGAAGGGGGTGCAGTCCGTCGGCTCGAGAACCGTTGCGATTACGCCGTCGGCACCCGACACGTCCGCTACGCCGGCAAAGCGCATGACTGGGCCACACTGTGGCGTGGCCGTCACTCCCGCAGCCGCCGAGGGTGTCGTAAACCGGCTCATGGCCGCCGGTTGCGTCGCCGCCGAGGAAGAGGCCGATGAGCTTCTCGCCGGCGCGTCTGACCAGGCCACGCTCGACACATGGCTCCGACGGCGCGAACAAGGTGAACCGCTAGCCTGGATCACCGGGGTCCTGCGGTTCTGCGGCCAGACCCTGCATGTCGTGCCGGGCCTCTATGTCCCCCGGATCCAAAGCGAGGAACTTGCTTGCCGCGCGGCCGGTTTGCTCCCCGACAACGGCCGGGCCGTCGATTTCTGCACGGGCGTGGGCGCGGTCGCCGCCCACCTAACGACACGGGTCCCGACAGCCAAGATCATCGGTATCGACATTGATGTTCGAGCAGCCGTCTGTGCGCGGCGAAACAGCGTTCAGGCCCTTGTGGCCGACCTCGATCAGCCGCTCCGCTGCAACCGGGTGTTCGACGTGGTCACGGCCGTAGCGCCCTACGTCCCAACCAGTGAGCTGCGGCTCCTCCCTGCTGATGTCCAGCGTTACGAACCACGGGTCGCACTCGATGGCGGCGAGGACGGGCTCGAACTCGTCCGGCGGATCGTTGCTGCGGCCGGCCGGCTCCTCCACCCCGGGGGCTGGCTGCTGATCGAGTTGGGCGGGACACAGGATCAGGCGCTGGCCTCGGCCCTCGCCGCGTCGGGCTTCGATCGCCCAGAGCCTTGGTGGGACGAAGACGGCGACCTTCGGGGCTTGGCAGCTCACGTAACAGCCTCCGAACCGGACCTTTAAGTGGGCTAACGCTCCGTCGTGCGATCACACTGACCCTTGTGGCCGACCCAAATGACAGCACCAGGGCTCGACCTCGCCAGGCTGCGAGGCTGCTGGCGCGTCTTCACCCTCACGAGGATGAGAGCGAATCCCGCAACCGCCAGTTCGGCGGAATTTTCGCGGGGTGGACGCGAGATGAATCTATTAGCGGACGACCACAACGCCTAGAAACAGCGCTCGAGCTGGACTCGCGTGGGGCTAGCTGGACTTGAACCAGCGACCTCAGCATTATCAGTGCTGCGCTCTAACCGACTGAGCTATAGCCCCTTCCTAGTCAGAGCCACTTTTCTCCTCTGACCGCTCGTATCTGCCCTACAGTTGCCCTAATGGCCTACTCTGTAGGGCATGGCGACGAGGCCTTCACGATACAAGCGCCCCGGGACGATGCGGGAACGGAGCCCCGGTCATTGGGAGCTGCGTGCGTTCACCGGCCGCGATCCGGTTACCGGAAAGCCCCGCCAGGCGACCCGGACGTTCCACGGCACCGAGAAGGAGGCCGGCAAGGCGCTCTCGCAACTCGTCTCCGAAGTCGAGGCGGACACGTTCGACCGGACCACCGCCACAGTCGGCCAGCTCCTCGACAAGTGGCTCGAGACGGCGGAGACGAACCAGCGGCCGCGCACTTTCTACGAGAACAAGCGCAAGATCGAGGGCCGTATCCGACCGGTGCTCGGATCGGTGCGGCTCGACAAGCTCGGCGGCGACACCCTCGATGCCGCGTACCGGCGATGGCTCGCCGAAGGACTGTCGCCGACCACGGTGCACATGTACCACGCCATCCTGTCGGCCGCGTGCCGCCAGGCGGTCAAGTGGGGCTGGATCAGCGCAGCTCCGACAGCCCGGGCCACCCCGCCCAAGGTGGAGCGCAAGGAGATGGTCGTGCCGACCCCGGACCAGCTCTCCGCGCTGGTGAAGGCGGCAGTCGACGTCGACCCGGTGCTAGCCATTGCTGTTGCCCTGGCCGCACTGACCGGCGCTCGCGGCGGCGAGCTGGTAGCGCTTCGGTGGAGTGACGTCGACCTTGGCGCCGGGCGGATCCGTTTCGCCCGGTCGCTCACCGTGGCTGAAGGGAAGCAGCACACCGGACCGACCAAAACCCACGCGTCCCGTGAAATCGCTCTCGACGACCTCGGTGTCGAGGTGCTCCAGAGGCGATTGGCCGACATGGACGACCTGTCGGGCTGGGCCGAGTCGCCGCTCGTCGCCGATCCCTTCGTCCTGAGCTACAACGCCAACGGTGCCGTCCCAGCCAATCCCGACACCTTCACGCACCGCTTCAGCAGGCTGTGCGAGACGATGGAGGCGCCGGCGCTGGCGAAGCTCCGGAAGTCGGACCCGAAGGCGCAACGCAANNCCTGAGGCACTTTTCCGTGACGACGCTGATCGCCGCCGGCGTCGACGTTCGGACCGTGGCCGAGCGCCACGGCCACGCCCGGGCCACGATGACCCTCGACAGATACGCGCACGCACTCCCTGAGCGTGACCGCGAGGCGGCCGGGGTGCTCGGGGCGGCACTCAGCTTCTGAGCCCGATCGCACCTCGGGTTCCGACTAGTCCCTGCTGAGTTGACACTGATTCCGTGTCGGAGAGCTCTCTCCTGTCCCCACATCGCTTCCCCTGCCTGGCCTGCAATTTCGGCCCAGTGCTAACGGTGAGCTAACCCGCCCACTCCGGCACTTTCGGGCTACCCGGTTCCGCTACTGCCCCACTTCGCCGGGGCGGTGGGACACACCTAACGACGGGGGAACTCCGTGGACCATGCGTACCACTCGATGAAGAGACGCTGTGCTGAGGCCGGTACTCCGGGAAGGTAGGTGGACTGACCCTCTCCGTCGCCCATTTCCCGATGCTTCAGGAGGTACGGCGTACCTATGTCATCGACAAGGCGAAAGTGGTTCATTGAGCGTCCGATATAGGGCTGGACCTCGGCTCGTAGGGCTGCACGGACTGATTCGGAGAGGCCATCAGTGTCACGAGCGTGGTCGTCCATTGCACCGCCAAGGCGCTCCCGGAAGTCATCCCAACGGTCAAGACTCCAATGAACGACGACTCGGTCGTCATAGTGCTCAATACGACGCACCCTGAAGCTTCCACCCCACGGCGTTTCAACGTCGGGCCCTTCGACCTCGGCGACTTCGATGAGCTTCGGTTCTGGTGACTCAACAAAGGGACTGGGTTCTCCTAGCCACACATATGGCAGTGCTGTCGCCGCAGCTTCGAGAGGCACGGGGTCGTGTCCGAGAACTGCGAGCATGCGATTCTGGAAATCGTTGGCCTCTGCCAGGGTGACCGCCTCGGTCGCCTGAAAGGCTTCAAGAGCGGCCATGAACTCGGCATAGGTCTTGACCGACCATCGAATCCAGCCACCCCAGAAAGGGCCGCCCCTGGCCCGGAGAAGAAGGCGCGCGAGGTGGCGTTGGGCACCTGGATTCACGGCCCCTCTCTACACCACCGGGCGGCTTCGCATGCTGTCCCCGTACGCCGGATGTGCGACACGCGGCGGTGGGGTTTACTGGTCCCATGCCGTCGGAAGATCAGCCTTGGGAGGGCGTGTCCTCCCGGTGGGAACTGTGGGAGGCCCCTGACACAGTAGAGCGAGACGGCATCCCATACGACTTGGATCCTGAGCACTCTGATGCCCGGCTACGACGAGGCCGTGGAAGAGGCAACCCGGAACGGCTTCACCATGACCTACAGCGTCGTGGCGTCCTCCTGGAACGAGGCACGCACGCTCATCTACGAGCACCAAGGCAGGGACCCGTACATCCCGATCCCCCAGCCAGAAGAATGGAACGACTGAGGCGACGGGCGACGTTGCCGATGCTGGGTGCCCCCGTTCGCCTAGGGTCGCCCCTGAAGGTGAGATATCCGCCAGTGGAGCCCCTCCTGCGGGCGTCAGTACTTCTTCCCGCGAGCAGCGTGGGGCGTACAGAAAAGCTTCCCAGATGCGGAACACAAATCGGGAACTCTCGACCACGGTCCGCGTGACCTACCCACGCCAGACGCCACGGAAGTCGGTCCGCTCCTGGCGCTCGCCACGGCCCGTCGTTTGCCACGGCAGAAGAACATCACGACGCCACGAAGTCACCGTGAAGGTACCGCTCCAGTTTCGGTACCGACACCCTCCATCGTGCACCAATCTGGATCGCCGGAGGGAACTGGCCCGTTCGGCAGAGCCGGTAGAGCGTGTCGGCGTGCAGACCGAGCCGGCCCGCCGCATCAGGAACGGAGATCAGGTCGGCGACGGCAAGTTGGTCGTGCTGAGTTCTGGTGACGAGGGTCACGCTGCACCCCCGGCCTTGTTGGGGCAACCGACAGCGGAGAGCGTTCCCGCCATCACCGCCGCTCGGTAGGCACTGCGGCGCAACTCGTCGAGCAGGAGCGCACCCCGGGCGATGCTGGCAAGCGACATTGGTTTGACGATCCACAGTTGCATGGGCACCGCACCTTCCTGATTCGGCGCCAGGACAACGCGCCCTGGTCCCTTCCCATGCTCCAGATGGGCATCACCCTGAACGTCACCCCGTCTCGCCACCGCGTGAGTTGGTGGCAGGTGCGGACCGTCACCCTCGGATCTGGGGACGTCACCCTCGGTTCGGTCTCCTCGAGGTAGCAGCTCAATGGGGTTGTTTGGAGAGACTGCACACGGTACGCAGCACACCGTGTGCAGTTGCGCTATGGTGCTGAGCATGAGGCTGACGAGGCCGGGAGCCAACGACTGGCCAGCACGTCACATAACGGGGAGGAGCTATGGCCAACACGACAGGGCGGCATCCGCCCGCCGGTCGTGGACCCGAGGGCGAGGGCGGTCCGGACGTCGAGGGAGAATCTTGGGAACAGCGTCACATTCGGGTGACCTTCTGGCTCGAACGGACTCTGCGCGAGGAAGTCCGGGAGGCAGCCAAGGCCCGGGCGTTGAGCATCACCCAGTTCATCGCCCAGGCTCTTCGACGCGCTGTCGACGACTCCCAGTAGCGCCGCTACCGGAAATCACCATCCTGGGTGGGCTTCGCCAGTGGAATGCCTCCTTGGAACGTCACCCTGAGCCGAGTTTCCTAGCCTCGAACCGGGTCACTTCCCCTATGAGGGCAACGCGGTCGGTTGCTCACAATGTGCCGTTGAGCTGGGAGGGTGACGTCCGGGGCGACGTCACCCTCCAACCCGGAGTATCTGTGAGGACCGTACGGGATCGAGATGGCTGTCGGGTTGCAGTTGTGCTGCCCAACGGCGTATCGGGTCGCAGAAATCTTCAAGGAAGCCTCACTCTGGCTTCGGAGGGTGACGTTCAGGGTGACGCTCGTCGCGCATCATCCCCTTCTGGGTCGACCTTTCTTTGGTCGACCAGCGCGCAACCGGGCACCCACCGCCCGAGCCGGCCGACGGGAGGAGAGGAAGGGTGACGCCACCGGTGACACCGGCCAAGACGATGTTGATGAGATCGGCAGCCATCCTGTCCGCCGTCGTCATGGCCGTGGTCATGGCCGGGTGCTCGTCCGGGCCAACCACGCCTGCGAGCACATCGACCTCTGTCACCAGGACCACAGGATCGACGAGCACCACCACCACATCGAGCCCAGCAAGCGCAACACAGACAGCGGTCCTGAACGCGTGGGAGTCCGCCGAGCAAACCCTCTACGGCTACCTCCAAGGATCCTGGCAGCAGGATCGGGCTGACCTGGTCGGCGGTGAGACCAGCGCCAATCTCTGGCCGAAGCTCGCCGACTACTTCACCAATCCGGCACTCCAATCAGAGGACAAGTTCCTCGTCGGGGTGAAGATGGGTCAGCTGAACGGGCCAACCACGTACAACCTCGGCCACCCGACGGTCACCGCTGTTACTGCCACCCGTGCGACGGTCACGGCCTGCATCTACGACTCGGGCACTACCACGGACAGCGGCCAGGCGGGACCAGCAACTCTCGACGGTGGAGCGGGTGGCGGACAGGGGACATGGAACCTCGTCCTGTCCGGCGGGTCGTGGAAAGTCGTCAACTTCAATACCACGTCCGTACCGAAATGCTGACGACCGTCGTTTTTCGCATCGCGGTTGGCGCTTCGCTTGCAGTGGGGCTCAGTGCCGCTCTCCCGAGTGGCGTCGCGTCCGCCGGCGGGAACACCGGTGGCTGCACCGACTCAGGCCAAACCGTGAACTGCGGCGCCGGTGCCGGCGGCCAGCCGGGCTCTGGTGGTGGGGACGGTGCCGGAG
>PLIG01000062.1 GCA_003139255.1 Acidimicrobiaceae bacterium
TCGTCGATCCCTTCCTCGGCTCGGGCACGACGGCAGCGGCGGCAGTCTTGGAGGGACGGCGCTTCCTCGGTTGCGACATCGATCCGGGATGTGTTGAGACAACAAGGCGGCGGTTACTGGAGCTGACGGCCCGGCCTGAAAACGACGAGGCCGGAGCATGACCGGAGGGGTGCAGGTCGATTACGCGCTCGTCAGCCTGAACTGGAGGTTTGCAACGGTCTCACATCGGCGACATCGGCGCGGCGATGAGCCCGGGCAGTAGTGCCGGAATGAACGGCACCAGCGNNTCAAGATCACCCCCGCTAGCGCGATCATCGCCAGAACATTCATCGCGCCGACGGCGACCAGCACGATCATGAGACCCCAGCAGCAGCCGACGCAGTAAAGCCCGTGGTGCATCCCAACGCGGAGATCGCGTGCGGGGCCCCTGTAGCTCGCGTAGTGGAAGAGCGACCCCACCGGCGTCCGGCAATGGCGGAGGCACGCACCCTTCAGCGGCGACAGCTGGTAGACGGCGGCCACCGCGAAGATCGCCGACCCGACCCATCGAGCAGCCACGGGTGCATCGTCGGCGAGTCTCCCCGCGCCCAATAACACTAGGTACACGGCGGCACCGAACGTCGCCCACGCGCAGAGGTAGCCTGCGAGGAACGAGGTAATGCCGGCTACGCGTTCTTGTGTCCTCGGTCGCGCCGCCAGCGAGCGAATCCATACAAGGGCCATCGGCGCCACCGACGGGANNTTCGTGCGAGCCCACGCGATAGTCGCGGCCCAACCGAGCGCAGCGATCAGGCACAGCCAGATCCATCCGTGGAGGAGCTGGCGAAACGGGACCTCCAGTGGTGCGCCAGCGTCGACGCGGCTGTCAGGCTTCATACGCGAAGTCGGTGACGAAACTGTTTGTACCGGAGAACTCCGCGTCCCAGTGGTCGTGGTAGCGGACCGCGCCGGCTTTCGCTTGGGTCATGGGTTGCACGACAGCGCTCAGGAGAGCATTGGTGATGACAGGAGGGTGCGAGCCATCCATGCCGATCATCTCCTCCGACTCCATCGACAGTACGTCACCCACCGTTGCCTTCAGTGATCGGCCCTCGCGGTTGAACGAGATCGACGCAGGCACGACACCTGCGACCTCTCCGATCAGCGGGCCGAGGGCGGCGAGGTGCCCGCCAGCGGCGCCGGAGAAGACCGAGCCCAATGCTTCNNCTTCGGTCATCTGCTTGGGCGTGTGCACGGCCATAACTGCGTTTAGGCCAGATAGGTCGACGCCGTCTTTCTGGCCTGCCGTCACGTGCCAGGCGAGCAGCACATCACAGGCGTCCTTCGTCGCCGGTCCGAGCCAGATGCAGGGGCAACTGACGTCGCAGTTGCACGTCTCGAAGTAATCACCTTTGACCGAGAAACTCATCTCTTGATCCTCCCCCCCGGGTGCTGCAGATACTCTGAACATGCTCTCACGTCCAGACGCCAGGGAATAGTCCTGATTTCGGACCACCAATCACGCAACGGCTGTGCCATCCTGCCGAGCTGCGGAGCTACATCCAGTGCTGTCCGATCGCGAAGGGCGCGAGATCAAGGCGCCGTTGGACCTCATGATCTTCCCCGATGCTCGGGGGAGTCCACCGTTCAAGCAANNCTCGTCAACAATGTCGCCACGGGCCGCCGAAATCACCTTCCCGGGTCTCCACTCCTGGGTCGTTCCGGCGCCCAGCTAGGACGAGCTCAGCAGGCAGAGGGCTGAGGTCCTTGGCTTCTCTGGTCGCGGGAAGGTCACCACCCATGGACGACCTCTGGCGGTTTGCTCGCTCGAGCCTGGCTTCGCCTCCGCCCTCTTCGCTCTCCGGGTCGCCCGACGCACTGAGCATCAGCTACTGAGCTTCAACGACCAAAGCTCAGGATGGACTCTCACCTCCTTGCTGGTGAAATTGTCAGGCGGATCGCGACTCCGGCCGCCACCTCTGCGAGGTGACGGCCGGGCCGGGAACTGCTGATTAGGTGGACTTGACGAGCTACAGCCCCGCGCACTGCCCGATCTTGTGACCGCCGGCGAAGTTCGGGAACCCACCCGAGTCGCCCTGCTGGGCTGCTGGAGAGTTGGCGAGGCAAACGAGGTTCCCGCCCACGGCATTGGTCACGACCTCGGTGGAGTCAGGATCGGCGGCTTGGATGCCGGCCAGCAACACGTTCCCGAACGAGACGTTGCGGACGAAGCCGAACCAAGTGCCCTGCCAACCGGTGATGCTCACGTCACCACGGATGACGTTGTCCTTGATGGGGAAGTTCACATAAGGGTCGAGAGTGACTCCCGGGCCGCCGCCGACAGAGGTCAAGTCTCCCCAGATGGTGTCGCCGTCCAGGTACATGGTCCAGGGGTGATCGGCGACGATGCTGCCCTCGACGACGTCATTCGTCTTGCCCGTGCACGGGCTCGGGCCTGCAGGGATGGAGGTGAGCGTGCAGCCGAGCCAGAGCGTGGCCCCTCTGCCGACAGCGACGTTGCCGGTGACCGTCACGGTGCTCATGCTGAACGCATTGAAGGTGGCGCCGGGGTCAAGCACTAGGTCACCTTGTATTGCGACCGTCGTTCCGGCCGCGACCGTGCAGTCCCCGGTCACGTCCAAGCCTGCGTACGTGCCGCTGGCGACGTTCCCCGACGAGCATGTGGGGAGGTGACGGTGGGGCCCGCCACCTGCGTGGGCGGCGCCCACGCCAACGCCGAGTACGACGGGAATGCTCATCGCACCTGCGAAAAGGATCCTGGCAAAAGCTTTCATTTCCTTGTTCCTCCTTGGATGTCAACTGTTAGGTGTGCAAATGCAGCTCTGAATTGACACGGCGGCTCCGGCCGAAGGCGGGGGCGTGCTTGGCCTCGACCGCGACCGGCCGCGTCCTAGACGCACTCGGTTGTCTCCAAACCGGTGCGAAACTCTGGGGAGAC
>PLIG01000176.1:0-3094 GCA_003139255.1 Acidimicrobiaceae bacterium
CTCCTGCGCGTAGGACGACCGCTCGGCGCACCGCCAGGTAGGAGACGCGATGGCCGACCACCAGGGTCGACGCATCCGCACCCGCACCGCAATGGTGGCATCTCGCCGTCCGGCCCGCCGATCAACGAATCCACCAAAGACGATATTGCGGTTTGGCCCCCACTGTTGGCGAACCGTTGACCGCACCGACCATCAACGGAGCAACTATCGACAACCTCGCGGTTGCGCGCTCGCTACGTCGGCTCCGGGGTAATCCCGGCGCCCCTGAGCATCCGCCGCAGGTCGATTACCTGCTGCTCATCGATATCGTGACGTCGCGGGGCGTCGAACGTCTCGGTCTCAGATCCCAAGGTCACCGTGTACCGGTCATCGTGCTCCACGATTACAGCGGCCACGCTCTGCAGGAGTGACAAAACGTCATGCCACTGGATGTTGTGACCAACCGGATGGCCGAAGATCTTCTCCACCGTGGCCCGATGGTGCGCATCGAGTTCTATGCCTTCTGCCATTCACTCTCCTCGGCCTTTCAGCGTAAACCCGGAGCCGTGACGGGGCAGACCATTGGCTCCAGGATCTTCGAGCGGTTCGTCGTAACCACCTCGCAGTGGTGAAATGAGTACCCTCGGCTCAGGAATTCTGGGTAACCCTCGGCTCAGGAATTCGTCAGTCGGTCGAATCGGCATCAGGCTCGTTGCCGCTTGTCGCAGGTGCGTCGAGATCCCAGCCGCCTTCGTCTTCATGTCGAGAGCGGTCACGACGTGTCGGCTCTCCTAGGCCGTCGGGGTCGTCCATATCTCCCTCGAGGGTGACGAGATCTTCAGGGTCGTTGAGCTCCGCCCCGGCCTCCTCGAGTTCACGTTCGTCCGCCTGAAGCGCAGAATCGAGCGAGGGGTCCAGCTCGACCCTTTCGACAAGACTCGAATCGATCCGGGAGCCCTCATCGAGCGCTTCGTCGCTTTGTTCAAATGCTTCTGTGCCCAACGGTTCGTCGGGTGACCAATCGTCGTTCTGGCTCATGACGAGGTCTCCATTCCCCTGTAGGTGGCGTGGAGTAATCGTAGGGTCTCTGGGTCGGGCCTTCCGCCCAGTCCCCGGCGATATGGGACGCTTGGACAGGTCATGGTCGAGGCGGCTGGCGTGCCCGGCACTAGCGTCGCTGGCCAGCCGCGGCGGTCGCAACCACATGGGCCCCGACGACTATGGCGACTGTGACGTCCGATATCCGCTCGCTCCGGTCGCCGAAGGGCCGGTCGTTGACGCTCGCGGCTGCAAGCACGAGGGAGATTCAGCGCCTCTTGGAGGTCAAGAGGACCGACCGCAACGTGACTGATTCATAGTTGCGGTGGGCCGGGTACGGCGATTCCACCGAAGCTCCTGCTCGGGATTGTTTTCGCTGACCGATACCGGTGGAAGTCCTGCCGGGCACCTTGATGTTCACCACTGCCACGACCAGGCCGACGCCGGCAATTGCGAGTGGTTTGCAGCGAACCAGCAGGGCGACCCGCCATTGGCCGGCGGCCGTTGCGGAACAGAGAATCGTGGTCGGTCCTGAGGTCCTGAGAGGACAAGGGTTAGATAGCGTTGGCGCATCAGCCAAGGAGACTGACCATGCCCGACCGCCGTACCCTCACCACCGAATCCGGCGCCCCCGTCGCCGATAACCAGAACTCCCAGACCGCCGGGGCTGACGGGCCGGTCCTGTTGCAGGACCAGCACCTCATCGAGAAGCTGGCCCGGTTCAACCGCGAGCGCATACCCGAGCGGATCGTGCACGCCCGAGGCTCCGGCGCCCACGGGCATTTCGAGCTGACAGCCGACGTCTCTCAGTGGACGCGAGCTCGGTTCTTGTCCGAGGTTGGCAAGCGCACCGAGGTGTTCGTGCGATTTTCGACCGTGGCCGGCAGCCGGGGAGCCCCCGAGGCCGTGCGTGACCCACGGGGCTTCGCGGTCAAGTTCTACACCGAGGACGGCAACTACGACCTGACCGGCAACAACACCCCGATCTTCTTCATCCGGGACCCGCTCAAGTTCCCCGATTTCATCCACTCTCAGAAGCCCGATCCCTACACGAACCGCCAGGAGCCGGACAACGTGTGGGACTTCTTCTCCCTCTCACCGGAGGCGACCCACATGTTCACGTGGCTCTTCGGCGACCGGGGTATCCCGGCGAACTACCGGCACATGAACGGCTACGGTTCCCACACCTTCCAGTGGGTCAATGGCTCGGGCGAACAGTTCTTCGTCAAGTACCACTTCAAGACCGACCAGGGCATCGAGTGCCTCACCACCGACGAGGCGGCACGCCTCGCGGGAGAAAACCCCGAGTCCAACACGGCCGACCTGATAGACGCCATCGACCGTGGTGACTTCCCCTCCTGGACCGTCAAGGTCCAGGTCATGCCGGCCACAGACGCAGCGAGCTACCACGTCAACCCCTTTGATCTCACCAAGGTGTGGCCACACAGCGACTACCCGCTGATCGNNGGACAAGATGCTCCAGGGCAGGCTCTTCGCCTACGGCGACGCCCACCGCTACCGCCTCGGCATCAACCACACCCAGCTGCAGGTCAATCGACCGCATGCCGCTGTGGCCGACAACTACGGACGGGACGGGTTCATGCGCTTCGACGCCCACTACGGGCGTGAGAAGAACTACGAGCCGAACAGCTTTGGTGGTCCTGCCCAGACCGGCGAGCCCCTCTACGGCTCTCTCGCCGGCGGTCCCTCCGGCACCTATGGCTGGGACCACCACGAAGGCGATGACTTCTCGCAGGCCGGCGCCCTCTACCGGCTGATGTCCGAAGACGCCAAGGCCCGCCTCGTCGACAACATCGCCTCCGGCCTCGCCCAGGTCTCCAAAGACGACATCATCGAGCGATCCATCGCCAGCTTCCGTTATGCCGACCCCGACTACGGCGCTCGTGCCGAAACGGCCGTCAAGGCACACCGCCGCTGAGCGACCCCACCAATCGACACCTATGAGGAGGAACCACCAATGACCGACGTACAGATCGACATCGGGATCGACGAGACCACACGGCATGAGATCTCCAACGGCCTGTCACGCCTATTGGCAGACACCTACACGCTCTAC
>PLIG01000176.1:3133-3364 GCA_003139255.1 Acidimicrobiaceae bacterium
AGTTCGCGGCTCTCACCGCGATTCCCGAAGACGACAACCGCCCGGACGCTACCGAGATGATCCGCCGGCTCCTCGCCGGCCAGGAGACCGTGGTGCGCACCGCACGGTCGATCTTCCCGCTCGTCGAGCGGGCCAGCGACGCTCCCACCGCGGACCTCCTCACCCAGCGGATGCAGGTTCATGAGAAGACCGCTTGGATGCTGCGCAGCCTCCTAGCCTGAACAACGCGGC
>PLIG01000179.1 GCA_003139255.1 Acidimicrobiaceae bacterium
CATGCTCGGCACGGTCATCAACTCGCTGGCTCTTCAGGACGCCCTCGAGCGGCTCGGTCAGCCCACGAGGGTTCTTTCCGCCGTCCAGATGGCACAGGTCGCAGAGCCCTATATCCGCAGAAGGGCCATCCGCCACCTGCAAAAGGGGAGAGTCGTCATCTTCGCTGCGGGTATGGGCAATCCGTATTTCACGACCGACACCTCCGCTGCGCTGCGGGCAGCCGAGATCGAGGCGCAGGTGCTGCTCAAGGGCACTCACTCGGGCGTGGACGGGGTCTACAGCGCTGATCCCAAGCTCGATCCGTCGGCGAAGCGCTTCGACGAGCTGACGTTCATGGAGGTGGTGAACCAGGATCTGAGGGTGATGGACCTCACCGCTGTCACCTTCTGCAAGGACAACCGGCTGCCGGTGCTCGTGTTCGACCTAATGGGCCCTGGTAACCTTCGTCGTGCGCTCGCCGGCGAGGAGATCGGAACGCTGATCAGGTGATTAACGACGAGCTGTCCCAGGTGGCGCTGGACGAAGCCCGAGACCGAATGGAGAAGGCGGTCTCCCACACCCAGGCGGACTTCGGCTCGGTGCGTACCGGGCGTGCTACCGCAGGTCTTGTGGAGCACTTGGCGGTCGATGTCTACGGGACCGAGATGGAGCTTCGCCAAATCGCCGGGCTGAGCGTTCCAGAGGCGCGACTGCTCGTCATCACCCCGTACGACCGCTCGACACTGGGCNNAGGGCGTGATCGAGAAAGCCATCCTGGCGTCCGACCTGGGGATCACCCCTTCCAACGACGGCACTGCCATCCGGCTCGCGTTTCCTCCTCTCACTGAGGAGCGCCGTAAAGAGCTGGTGAAGGTCGTGAGGCACAAGGCCGAGGAGGGGCGAGTAGCTGTCCGCAACCTGCGTAGGTCCTCCCGCCACGAGCTTGAGTCCCTGGAACACGATGGAAAGCTGTCCTCGGACACTTTCGAGCGCACCGAGCGCGAGGTCGAGAAGATCACACACGACATGGTGGCGGCTATCGACAAGCTCCTTGTCCACAAGGAGCAAGAGCTGTTGGAGATCTGAGTCGCTATGCGGGAAGGTGATGTGGACGAACCTGACGAGCCCGGGCCTGAGATGGAGGCACCTCCCGAGCCGATCACAGAACGCGTGCGCATCTACGGCGCCGAGGAGGCGAGGACCCTGGCAGGCCAACGAGGCTCCGACAATCTGCCCTACGACAGGCTTGACGAGAAGGCCGAGAGCTCACTCGAGGAGCGCCCCCTGAGCTCTTCCCAGATCCAGGCCGCCGGCGACTCGGAGCCTCGACCGTCCGAGGGCACCCCGCTGCACGAAGATGATCCGTCGGCCACTTCGAGCGGCGAAGTGCCCCGGTACGCGTCCGGGGAACCGAGCGGGGCAGTTCCGCTTTTGCAGCACTGGACCGACCCACCGACCGGGCAGGTACCAGCAGTCGTCGCCCGCCACGACGAGGACGACCGCTCCGAGCCGTGGGCATCGTCAGGTGGTCCGTCCTGGCGCGAGCACGATCATGAATGGGATGAAGGTAGCTTCGAGCCATCGCTCCTGGGCGACGACGGGACCCGCCTCGGTGCGCTCGATGAGACGCCGGTCTCAGAGCGCCGTCCCTGGGAGTTCGAAGACCTTTCCTCCTTGGGCGAACCAGGCCCGGAGGAGCCCGAGCTGGCGCCGGCCGGTGACCAGCGCGGGGGGACGAACGACCCGCGGTGGTCGGATGGTGGCGAAGACGACGAGGTCCATGTCACCGGGACCTTCTGGGACGACGAAGGTCTCGAGGGTTCCGTATTCGGCGCCGAAAGCAGTGTCGGACGCCATGTCGGCGCCCGAGTAGGCGGCGAGCTCGAGGCTGGCTCCGAACCTGGACCCGACGCACCGGCAGAGAGCTCATTGGTGACCTCTATCAGCTCCTCTCCGCTCAGAAGCGCCTCGACCAGGGGAGGCCCCGGACCGGCTACGAGTCGTCGCCCTCATCGCAGGCGTCCGGTTCGCTCTACCGAAACTGCCGGAGGAGGAGCAGGCCGTAATGTCCCAGTGGCCGTCGCCACCGGGCTGGGGATCGCCTTGCTGGCTCTCCTCTGCTTCGCTCTCGGGTCGGTAGCCACGTTGGTGCTGGCGACAATCGTTGTGACCCTTGCCGCCGCCGAGTGTTACGCAGGGTTTCGTCGCGCGGGGCGCAGGCCAGCCACGTTGCTCGGCCTGGTGGCGACTGTGGGCGTGATGCTGAGCGTCTACGTCAAGGGTGTCACGGCCCTTCCCTTGTTGCTGGTGCTGGTCGTTGTGGCGTCGATGATCTGGTATCTCGCCGGGATGGAGAAGGGCTCGCCGGTCGAAGGTATCACGACAACCGTTTTCGGCTTCGTCTGGGTGGGCATGCTCGGATCGTTCGCCGCGTTGATGTTGGCGCCGAGCCAGTACCCGCACCGGCACGGGGTCGCCTTTCTGTTGGGTGCCATCGTCGCCACCGTCGCTGAGGACGTAGGCGCTCTCGTCATCGGCGGATGGCTAGGTCGTCGCCCGCTGGCCCCGCGGGTGAGCCCGCGAAAGACGTGGGAGGGGTTTGTAGGGGGGGCGATCCTTGCCATAGCGGCATCTGCCGCGATCACAGGTCAGGTCTACCCGTGGACTCCGGCCAAGGCGGCGGTGCTGGGACTGGTGGTGGCCGTGATCGCCCCCGTCGGGGACCTGTGCGAGTCGCTCATCAAACGCGATCTGGGGTTCAAGGACATGGGCTCACTGCTGCCGGGCCACGGGGGTGTGCTCGACCGGGTGGACGCGTTGCTGTTCGTGCTCCCCGCGACCTATTACCTCGTGCGGGTGCTTCACCTCGGGTGAGCGGGGAGGTCGGTTCGAGAACCTCGGACTCAGGTGAGCGGTCCGCGATCGCAGTGTGCCTCCTCGGTTCGACCGGTTCCATCGGCACTCAGACCCTCGATGTGATTCGTAACCAGCCCGAGCGTTTCGAGGTCGCGGTGCTCGGGGCGGCGAGCTCGGTGGACACCCTCGGCGCGCAGGTGCGGGAGTTCCACCCGAAGGCGGTCGCGATCGCGGATAGTTCCCTGGCGGGGACCCTGGCACGCAACGTGCCACCGGGCACCGAAGTGCTAGCCGGCACCGAGGGCTTGGAGCAGGCGGCCCAGATCGGCGACGTCGTGTTGAACGCCGTGGTGGGTTTCGCGGGTTTGCCGGTCACGCTCGTCGCTCTCCACGCCGGAAAGCGTCTCGCGCTGGCGAACAAGGAATCGTTGGTCGCCGGGGCTCCGATCGTCCAACGCGCCAGACGAACCCAGGGCGCCGAGATCGTGCCGGTCGACTCCGAGCACTGCGCCCTCCATCAGTGCATGCGCGCAGGTCTTGGGCCAGACGAGGTGGCACGCCTGATTCTCACGGCCAGCGGGGGACCGTTCAGGGGCCGTGCCAGCGGCGAGCTCGAAGGGGTGAGCGTGTCCGAAGCCCTCGCTCACCCGACCTGGAGAATGGGCCCGAAGGTCACGGTCGACTCGTCCACGCTCATGAACAAGGGTCTCGAGGTGATCGAAGCCCACGAGCTCTTCGGCGTCGACTACGACCGAATCGAGGTGATCGTCCATCCGCAGTCCGTCGTGCACTCGATGGTGGCGTTCTCCGACGGCGCGGTGCTGGCGCAGCTATCCGAGCCGGACATGCGCCTGCCAATCGGTTACGCGCTCGGTTACCCGCGACGCCTGCGCCATGCGTTCGGGGCGATTGACTGGAGCACGATGTTCCATCTTGACTTCGAGCCACCCGACCGTAAGGTCTTCGCTTGCCTGGGCCTCGCAGAGCAAGCGGGGCGGGAGGGCGGTCTGGCGCCGGCATGGCTGAACGCGGGCAACGAGGTCGCGGTGTCAGCCTTCCTCGACGGGCGGATCGCCTGGGGAGCGATCGCAGAGGTGGTCGCAGACACCCTCGAATCCTTCGACCACGCGGTGGTCTGCGAGGCAGCCGACGTGATCGAAGCGGACCGCCGGGCGCGCCGTTGCGCGGATAAAGCAGTACAGCACCGGGAACGCTCCACGTGACGGACTACGAAGGGACCTCGAGAGCTCCGCGGACAGAACCACAGGGGTCGAGAAGGGCATTGGCGCAACTCGCCTTGGTGCTCGCGGTTGTCGTCCTCGCCGCGATGGCGACGCACACCACCGACCTCCTGGTGGTGATCGTAGCTATCGCGATCATGGTGATGCTCCACGAGTTCGGCCACTTCGCAACCGCCAAGTGGAGCCACATGAAGGTGACCGAGTATTTCTTCGGCTTCGGTCCTCGACTCTGGTCGGTGCGAAAGGGCGAGACCGAGTACGGCATCAAGGCGATCCCAGCCGGCGGCTACGTGAAGATCGTCGGGATGAGCAACGCCGAGGAGGTCGACCCGGCCGACGAGCCTCGCACCTATCGGGAGCAGCCCTTCCACAATCGCTTGGTGGTGGCGGTGGCGGGTTCCGCCATGCACGCCGTGATGGCCTTCGTCCTGATCTGGGGTCTGCTGGTTTTCGTCGGCGTGCCGGCATCCAACGCGGTCGCCATCACCGGCTTCTCCCCTTTGGCACACGGCTCGGATCCTGCGCGAGCAGCGGGCCTGCGGGTGGGCGACGTCATAGAGCGTGTGGACGGAAAGCGGATCACCTCGTCGTACCAGGTGACCAACGCCGTGTCCGACAAGGCGGGTCAGGTGGTCACGATCGTGGTCAAGCGTGGCGGGCACCTGCGCACGTTGGTCGTCACCCCAAAGGCGACGCGCGGCTCGTCGACGGCGTCCGTCCCACCCCAATCCTCGACGCCCAAGGCGCCTTCTTCGAGAAACGCGTCCACTGCGAACGCGCGCATAGGGGTCGAGATCGGCGGTGGGCCCGACCAGCGTTCCGGACCGCTGGTGGCACTCGGGCGCTCGGGGGTCGACCTGGGTCGCACGATCAGCTCCTCGGTGACAGCGCTGGGGCAGGTCTTCTCACCCCACGGGATCTCGAACTACCTGCACGACCTCACGAATCCGGCGGCCGCCAACCGGGCCGCCAAGAGCGGCAAGCGGATCGAGTCGATATACGGAGCCGTCCGGACCGCGACCCAGGGTGCCCAAGCGGGCGCGGGAGACCTGGTGGCGGTGCTGGTCGCCATCAATGTCTTCGTCGGCATGCTGAATCTTCTTCCCATGCTCCCCCTCGACGGCGGTCATGTGGCGGTCGCCGTGTACGAACGGATCCGCTCGAGGCGTGGGCGCCGATACCACGCGGACGTGACAAAGCTGACGCCGGTGGCCTACGCGTTCGTGCTCTTCCTCGGGTTCATCGTCGTCAGCTCCCTTTATCTCGACATCACTCACCCGGTGGCCAACCCGTTCCAATAGGGCTGGCGAAGGCTCTGTCGGCGGGCGCTGTAGGTGATGCTCTGCGAGCGGCGGTGAGACCGTAGAGTAGAAAGGTGAGTCGATCCGTTCCGGTGGTGGCTGAGCGTCGTCCGACTCGCCAGATCGACATCGGTGGGGTCGCCGTCGGAGGCGGGGCTCCCGTGTCGGTCCAATCCATGACCACTACGAAGACGGCAGACGTCGAGGGGACCCTCGCCCAGGTGTATGCGCTCGCTGCCGCCGGTGCCGACATCGTCCGCTGTACCTGCAACGAGCAGGAGGCCGCCGAGGGCCTGGCTGACATCGTGCCGCGCTCGCCGGTGCCGATCGTGGCCGACATCCACTTCCACCACGAGATGGCGTTGGCGGCTCTTGAGGCCGGCGTGTCGGGACTGCGCCTGAACCCCGGCAATCTCCGCAAGGAAGCCGAGATCAAGCAAGTGGCATCCGAAGCGCGAGACCGCGGGGTCCCGATCCGCGTCGGGGTGAATGCTGGGTCGTTGCACCCCGAGCTTTACAAGCGCTACGGGGGAGCTACTGCCGAGGCTCTGGTGGAGTCAGCGCGCATCGAGATCGCCTACCTCGCCGACGTCGGGTTCGAGGACGTGAAGATCTCGGTCAAGGCGTCGTCTGTGCCCCTCATGATCGCCGCCTACCGGCTCGCTTCGGAGACCTTCGACCACCCGCTGCACCTGGGGGTCACCGAAGCCGGCCCTCCGCCGGCAGGTCTGATCAAATCCAGCGCGGGTATCGGCACGTTGCTGGCGGAAGGGATCGGCGACACCATCCGTTACTCGCTCACCGCCGATCCGGTCGAGGAAGCAAGAGCCGGCCGCCAGCTCCTCGAGTACCTGGGATTGCGAGAGCGCAGGGGTCTGGACCTCATCGCCTGTCCTAGTTGTGGGCGCGCCGAGATCGACGTGATCGGGGTGGCCCGGGAGGTCCAACAGGCCCTCGAGACGCGCAAGCTGCCGATCCAAGTCGCTGTGATGGGTTGTGTGGTGAACGGGCCCGGCGAAGCACGCGAGGCTGACCTCGGCATAGCAGCAGGCCGCCACAGGGGACACCTGTTCATCAAGGGGAAGATCGTCCGAGTGGTACCCGAGGGCGAGATGGTCGACGCCCTGGTCTTCGAGGCCGAGCGGATCGTGGCCGAAGGCGTCGAGGCTCGCCTGGCGGCGGCGGAGGTCGGTGCCGAACAAGAGGCCGAGGCCGACCGAAAGGCGTTGTTCGAGGCCAAGGGTTCTGACGCCAACCGCAGCGGCGAGAAGGTGGAGCTTATCCGCAAGACGGTTCACAATCGTGAGTAGGAACGATCCTTAGTAGGCGCGGCCCACGACGGCCACGAACTCGTTACTCGCGCCGTCACCTGAGGGGGTTGGCCCCCGTTCGGGACCTTGCAGGCAGCGCACCGACACTCCCGCTTCGTTCAATCTGGCCTCGCCGCCGTCTTCGAGCACAGACGCCCGCACCACGGCAAAACCGTCGTGCGCGGCTCGCTCTGCATCTTCGAGTCCGTCAGCTTCGACCGTATGGTGACGGAGGAACTCCGTCGCCTCTTCGAGCAAGGCAGCCTGTGCCGCCCCAAGGCCTTCGTCCACGCGGGCCGAGATCTCACTTAGGGGAACGGACGTCTTCGTCGCCGTGTCGCGCCGAGACAGGACGACGGTCCCGGCCTTCAAGTCGCGCGGCCCCACTTCGATCCTAAGTGGCACGCCCTTGAGCTCCCAGTCGACTACTCGGCGTCCGAAGGAGGTGTCGGTGCGCGCATCGAGCTCGACGCGCAAGCCCTTGCCCCGCAGCTCGGTCACGAGATTGCCGGCCGCCTCGCCTGCCCCGTCCTCGTCACGTACGAGCAGCACCACTACCTGGACGGGCGCAAGTCTCGGTGGCAGCCGGAGGCCGGCGTCGTCTCCATGGGCCATGACCAGGGCACCCATCAACCGTGTTGTCGCGCCCCACGAGGTTTGCCAGACATGATCTACTATACCGGACCTGTTGAGATAGGTGATGTCGAAGGCGCGCGCGAAATTCTGCCCAAGCTCGTGGCTCGTGCNNGTGCACATCTGCAAGGCCTTGCCATCTCGCATCATCGCCTCGCAGGTCCACGTCGTGATGGCGCCGGGGAAGCGCTCGCGCTCGGTCTTACTGCCGGTCATCACCGGGATCGCCAGCACGTTCACCATGAAGTCCTCGTACACCTCGTGTAGCACATGCAACGCGAATTCCCGGGCATCGGACTCGGTTGCGTGCGCGGTGTGACCCTCTTGCCACAAGAACTCGGTTGTTCGCAGGAAGAGCCGAGGTCGCATCTCCCAGCGAACCACGTTGCACCATTGGTTGAGGAGCATGGGGAGATCGCGATAGCTCTGTATCCACTTGGCCAAGAACGAGTGGATGATCGTCTCGCTGGTGGGGCGCACGACGACGGGCTCCTCGAGTTGTTTGCCCCCGCCATGTGTCACGACAGCCAGCTCTGGGCTGAAGCCCTCGATGTGCACGGCTTCGCGCCGCAGATAGCTCTCGGGGATCAACAGCGGGAAGTACGCGTTGACCACGCCCGCGGACTTGATGCGGCCGTCGAGCTCCGCCTGCATCCGCTCCCAGATCGCGTAGCCGTAAGGACGGATGACCATCGTGCCGCGAACCGGACCGTTGTCGGCGAGCTCGGCCTTGGCCAGCACGTCCTGGTACCAACCGGGGAAGTCTTGTGCCTGGGAAGTGAGAACACCGGTATTGGCCATCAAGGACGATGGTAGGTGCTAATAGCGAGCGCTTCCTTCGACCTCGGCGGTCGCCAACCTCGAACGGTGGACGATCCGACGTCCCGAGATGAACTCCGGCCTGATGGCGACCATGTGCTCGTGAGGGCCTTCGGCCCATGGCGCGAGGGGAAGGCGCTTGGCACGCTCGACGAGCACCGCATCTCGCAGCTCGTCGGCGATGCCTACGACGAGCACGCTCCATCCCTCGTGGTAGAGCGCGTCGACATCGTCGACTTCGAAGGCGACGACGGCGTTGCGCGTGGCAGCGTCGAGCTTGGTGCCGGTAGAGGCCCAGAAGACTATGGCCTGGTCCAGCACCGCGAAATTGACCGGGAAAACGGCGGGCACCGCGCCCATGGACACGCCCACACGGCCTATGGAGGACCGGCCGAGCAGCTCCAGGCACTCGGCTTGCTCAAGGACTGCCACTCCCTCGTATTCCGAGAGCATGTGCCCAGCGTCGTCGAAGGAGCCCGTAACTCCTAGGGGCCAAGGTCCCGAATGATGCGCCTGTGAGCCGTGCCGGTAGGCCCAAGTCCGGGGGGCCTGCCTTCGCCGGGCTCTTCGGTGCCCGGCGGCGGATCGTCACCCGGTCGTCGCCGGGAGTCGACTGGTATGCTGGTCACGCCGTTCGAATCGGGTGGAGTGGTGTGACGAAGCGTGGGCGGGCGCCCACGCTTCTCTCATGCACCACGCCTCCCGGTCTGCGCGCGACCGCACAGGCACGAAGACCGGTAGGACCGGTGAGGATCGACGAGGACCGACGGGGAGGTGACCACAGGTGGACGACGAGCTTCTCGAGCTGCTCACGTCCACCGTCGGCGCGCTCGGATTGGAGCTGGTGGACGCCGAGGTACGTGCCGGAATGGTTCGGGTGGTCGTCGATCGCACGGGCGATGCTGCCGACGTGGACGCCATAGCCGCTGCAACGCGCGCCGTTTCGGTTGTTCTGGATGACCACGACCCCCAGCCGGGTCGGCGTTACACCCTGGAGGTGTCGAGCCCCGGCGTTGAGCGTCCGCTTCGCGCCCCACAGCATTTCACCAGGGCCGTCGGAGAGATCGTCACGGTGCGGACGATGGCAGGGAGTGAGGGCGAGCGCCGGGTGACGGGGAGGCTGGTCGTTGCCGACGAAGACGGTTTCGTGCTCGAGGGTGAGGGTCTCGGAGACGGCGGGCGGCGTTTCGCCTACGAAGAGGTCGAGCGCGCCCGGACCGTCTTCGAGTGGCCAGCCACCTCACGTCCCTCGGGGATCCGGCAGAGCGCAACGGGGCGTAACGGCACAACGGGGCGGCGCCGGAGCGCTGCGTCTGGCCTGGCGAAGGGCGCGCAGGGAGTGAGGAAGCGATGAGCAAGACAAACTTCGAATTCCTCGACGCGTTAGCCCAGATCGCCCGGGACAGGGGGATATCGGTGGAGACCCTCCTCGACGCTCTCGCCAACGCGCTGGTTGCAGCTTACAAGCGCCGCCCGGGAGCAGCAGAAGAGGCTGTCGTCACGATCGATCCCGAGTCAGGTGAGATTCGCGTCTACGGACAGGAGCTTGACGAGGATGGCAACGTGGTGCGCGAGTGGGACGACACTCCCCTTGATTTCGGCCGGATCGCCGCGCAGACGGCCAAGCAGGTCGTCCTCCAGCGCATTCGGGAGGCAGAGCGTGACCTCAAGTACGAGGAGTACGCGGGGCGCGAGGGCGACATCGTCACAGGCATCGTGCAGCAGACCGACAACCGCTACACCTTGCTCGACCTGGGCAAGGTTGAGGCGTTGCTGCCTCAGGCAGAGCAGGTGCCCTACGAGCGCTACGAACACGGATCACGTCTCAAGGCCTACATAGTCGAGGTCCGAAAGACGACGAAGGGACCGCAGATCGTTGTTAGCCGAAGCCACCCCGGCCTGGTGAAGCGCCTGTTCGAGCTCGAGGTCCCCGAGATCTCGTCTGGCGTGGTGGAGATCCGTGCGGCTGCACGCGAGCCTGGGCACCGGACGAAGATCGCGGTGTGGTCGAACGATCCGAACGTCGACCCGGTCGGGGCCTGCGTTGGAGCGCGAGGGTCTCGGGTGAGGATGGTAACCAACGAGCTTCGCGGGGAGCGCATCGACGTCGTGCCTTTTGCCGACGATCCGGTCGATTTCATCCAGGCAGCCCTACAGCCAGCCCGGGTACGCGAGGTGAGGCTCGATGAGGAGACCGGCACGGCCACGGTCGTCGTGAGCGACTACCAGTTGTCGCTGGCGATCGGCAAGGAGGGTCAAAATGCCCGCCTCGCTGCGCGGCTCAGCGGTTGGCGCGTCGACGTGAAAAGCGAGACACAGCTCGTCGAGGAGGAAGCGGCCTACAGCGGGCAATGGGCCGAGGGCGAGTGGGTGGAGAACGAGGCTGGGGAGATGGTCTGGCATCCAGCCGAGGGGGGAGAGGCAGTTTCCGCCGCGGAGTGGTCACGAGTGGCCTCGGGCACCACGAGTGCCGTGGAGAAGGAGCCGGACGCGGGCAAAGAGGCATCCGCCGAGGTCGAACGGCCGGCAACCGTGGGTTCAGTAGATAGGTTCGAGGAGGTGGTGGCCGAGGAGGCCGATGAGACCGCGGCTCGAGAACCAACAGCCGAGGGATCACGCGCAAGGCCTGGGGGGGAGGGTCCAGGGGACGAGCGAGGCCAAGGCGGTGGGGAAGAGCGGACCGACGCTGCGGAGGGCTCTCGATAGCCTCCAACGGGCCGCTTCGAACTTGCATCGGTTGTGGGCAACGGGCCACGCCCTCGAATCTCGTTAGGGTGGCATTGGCACCAGGCGGCCTGCTGCGGATCGGCTTCTCCGGGCGCGGAGCATGGCTGTGCCGCAGCTCGAGGACGTGCATGGAGCGTGCCAAGCGTCGCCAGGCCTTCAGTCGTGCACTTCGCGCCCCCGTCGCGGACGAGGCGGTGGAACAGCTGCAGGAGCTGCTCTTTGGGTCTGAGGCTCGAAGCGAGGCAAGCGCTGTGTGCGAGGATGGTGCGCAGGACCTACTGGCAGGTCCGGGTCGAAGCAACAACAGAAGAGACAGAGAGGGATCGTAGGAGCCGTTGTCGAAGAAGATCCGCCTCTACGAGCTGGCACGAGAACTGGGCTTGACGAACAAGGAGGCGCTCGACCTGGCGCTCTCCCTGGGGATCGGCGTCAAGAGCCATTCGTCTTCGATCGAGGACGCTCAAGCCGACCGAGTCCGCCGTAAGGCGGACCGCGAAAGCCTGCGGCGTCCGGTCGCGGTCCAAGAACCGGCCGAGACGAAGCCCGAAGCCCGACCTCCCGAGGAGACCAGACCCAGGCCAGCTGCCGCTGGTACGCAAGAGATCCCTGCCGAGGAGCCGGGGAAGATCTCCGCGCCTGCTGCGGCAGCTCGCCCGTCTGTCGAACCGACTCGCTCCGCGAGATCGGGGCTGGTGACAAGCCGTCCGGCGAGCGAGGTGGAGACAGCACCAGCCGCGACACCTCCGCCACGCCTGCCATCCCGGCCTGCCGCCACAGCACCTGTCGCGCCGGCTGCCGCCCCACCTGCCGCCACAGCACCTGCCGTCACAGCACCTGCCGCGCCGGCCGTTACCGCTCGTCGACCTGCGGTTGCGCCCACTGCGGCGCCGGAGGCCCCTCCGACCACATCTCATCCTCCTGAGCGGCAGGCCCCTCGCGCAGGACCAGAGTCCTCCGTTCCACCGGAGACCCGGCCCCGTCCCCCCTTGAGCACTTCTGGACGACCGATCCCGCCTCCTCCGGGGCCTCCGCGCTCGGGACCGGGACGCCCGATACCCCCTTCACCTGGACGCAGAGCCCCGACAGGCACGCGCCCGGTTGGCGTAGCGGGTGGGGTTACGCGGCCGTCGACCGGCGTGCGTCCAGGAGGTGGACGTGCGATTCGCAGTGGTGTCGGTGGTGGCTTCGGAGGCCGAGGATCTCCAGGCACGGGGTCCGGTGGGTATGGCGGGCGCCCCGGTGGCGGCAGTGCCCCTCCGGGATTTCGAGGCGGCCCGGGCGCACGAGGGCGTCCTCCGCTTCGCAGGCCGCGCCGGCGCCGACGCAATCGCGAGGAGCTCGAGCCCACTCAGCTCACCACCTACACGCCCTCGAACGCCCCGGTCCCCGACAACGAGGTGATAGTCGAACGCGGGCTCACGCCGCGCGAGCTGGGACCGAAGCTGAACCGGTCCGCAGGCGACGTCATCCGGTTCCTGTTCCTTCAGGGCGAGGTGGTCACGGCCACGCAGTCGCTCACCGACGACATGATCGAGCTCTTCGCCGCCGAGGTCGCCGCCCAGGTCCGCCTGGTGGATCCGGGTGAGGAGCAGGAGGCTGAGCTGCAGGCCAAGTACTTCGAGGACGAGGATGAGGAGCACGAGGAGGATCTGCGACCAAGGCCTCCCGTGGTGACCGTGATGGGACACGTTGACCACGGCAAGACGCTCTTGCTCGACCGCATCCGCTCTAGCAACGTGATGGCCGGGGAAGCGGGTGGGATTACCCAGCACATCGGTGCGTACCAGGTCGACGTGGGCGGGCGCTCGATCACGTTCATCGACACTCCCGGGCACGAGGCGTTCACCGCGATGCGTGCGCGCGGAGCGGAGGTCACAGACATCGTGGTTCTCGTGGTGGCAGCAGATGATGGCGTCATGCCCCAGACGGTGGAGGCGATCGATCATGCGCGCGCCGCAGGAGTTCCCATCGTGGTGGCAGTCAACAAGATCGACCGCGCGGATGCCGATGTGAACCGGGTGCTACAGCAACTGTCGGAGCGGGGTCTCGTACCCGAGTCATGGGGCGGTGACACGATCGCGTGCGAGGTGTCGGCTCTCGAAGGCACTGGGATCGACGAGTTGCTCGAGCACATCGTGTTGGTCGCAGAGCTGGAGGAGCTGCGGGCGAGCCCCGAGGGACGAGCGCGCGGAGCCATCTTGGAGGCCAACCTCGAGGCGGGTCGTGGTCCGGTGGCCTCCGTAGTGGTCATGAGTGGCACGCTGCACGTCGGTGACAGCGTTGTTGCGGGTGCCGCGTGGGGAAAGGTGAAGGCCCTTGTCGACGACACGGGCGAGCAGGTCAAAGAGGCGCCGCCCTCCACCCCGGTGCAGGTCCTGGGCTTCTCGGAGCCCCCGTCTGCGGGGGAAGAGTTCAGGGTGACAGCGGGCCAGACCACGGCTCGCACTATCGGAGAGGCTCGAGAGCGGCGTTACCGGGTGGCGGGGCACGCCGCTTCGCCAACCACGCCGGGAGCGAAGCTCGAGGACCTGTTCGAGCAGATCCAGCGCGGTGAGGAGACAACGCTCAACCTCATCGTGAAGGCCGACGTTCAGGGAACTCTCGAAGCCATTAGCGACAGCCTGCGCAAGCTCGAACGACCCGAGGTGAAGCTCAGCTTCGTCCACCGCGGAGTCGGTGGGATCACCGAGAACGACGTCCAGTTGGCAGTGGCCTCCAACGCGAGCATCATCGGGTTCAACGTCCGTCCAGACCGGCGCGCACGGGAGCTGGCCGACGAGCGTGACGTGGAGATCCGCACCTACGAGATCATCTACAAGCTTCTTGAGGACATCGAAGCAGCCATGGTGGGCATGCTCGCTCCTGAGGTCACCGAGGTGGTCACCGGCGAGGCAGAGGTGCGCGCCGTGTTCCGCGTTCCCCGAGTTGGTGCCGTTGCGGGATGCTACGTACGCGACGGGGTGATCACGCGCGGTTCGAAGGTGCGGTTCCTGCGCGATGGTGTAGTGATCTGGAAGGGCTCGGTCATCTCTCTGCGGCGCTTCAAGGATGACGTGCGTGAAGTCCAGAGCGGCTTCGAGTGCGGGATCGGGTTGTCAGACTTCCAGGACCTGAAGGAAGGCGACGTGATCGAAACGTTCGAAGAGCGCGAGGTCCCTCGCACCTGAGGTTGTCGTGCGCGCAGGAGCCGTGAGGCGAAGAGGCAACGAGCATGGCGCGCACGCGCCCTATCCACGCACCGCGCGCCTCAACCAAGTGTTGCGCGAGGTCGTGGCGGACGCGCTGGAGCGGCTGACCGATATCGATGAGCGCCTCCGTCTCGTGACCGTGACGGGGGTGGACATCGCTTCGGACCTGAGCCACGCGGAGGTGTACCTGAGCGCGTTGGACGAACAGACAGCCGAGGCTCTCGAAGAGCTACGGCCCGGGCTGCAGCAAAGCATCGGCCGCCAGGTGCGAATGAAGAGGACTCCACGTCTCCACTTCGCTGCAGACCCCGCCGTGGCTCATGGCATGCGCGTGGAGGAGATCCTGCGCCGAATGCACGAGGGTCACGCCCGTAGCGAGGAGCACGGGCACGACGACGGCCCTGCGAGTGGTCCGAAGAGCGCAGGGCCCGGTGCCTGAGCGCAAGCGCCCTGTCCCGATCGCTCCCATGGGCCTCGTGGTGGTCGACAAAGACCCGGGATGGACCTCGCATGACGTGGTGGCCCGGTGTCGGAGCCTGCTCGGGCAACGGCGTGTTGGGCACGCGGGAGCTCTGGACCCAGATGCCACGGGTGTGCTGCTCGTGGGCGTCGGCCGCTTCACCCGGATGCTTCGCTTCCTCGTCGCATCGCCCAAGTCCTACGAAGGCGAGGTCGTCCTGGGGACTGCGACCTCCACTTTGGACGCCTCGGGTGAGGTGGTCGGCACATGGGACATGTCGGGAGTTGCACCCGAGGAGGTACGCAAGGCGGCAGCGTCTGTCAAAGGGGTGATCAAGCAGGTCCCACCGATGGTCTCGGCCCTGAAGATCGGAGGTCGGCGTCTGCACGAGCTGGCGCGCGCGGGCGTGGAGGTCGACCGTCCTGCGCGCCAGGTGACGGTCGAACGCTTCGACATCGAGCCGACCGACGAACCCGGCGTCTATCAGATATCCGTCGACTGCTCGACCGGTACCTACGTCCGGAGCTTGGCGGCGGATCTGGGTGAGGCACTTGGTGGTGGTGCTCACCTGCGCAGGCTGCGCCGCACGCGTGTGGGCTCATTCGGGCTTGCCGAGGCGCATCCCGTGAATTCCATAAGCGCAGCCTGTGTTCTTGCACCTGCCCGGGCTTTGCGCGACCTGACGCAGGTGGAGGTCGACGTGGAGGTGTCATCCCTCGTCCTCCACGGCCACGCCCTCGACGGGGTCGCTCTGGGGGTTAGCGGCGAAGGTCCGTGGGCACTGCTCGACCGCTGTGGAGAGCTCCTGGCGGTCTACGAGCGCACCGACTCCGATCGCATTATGGCGGCGTGCGTTCTCGGTCCGGTCGGGTGAGGTGTGGCCTCAAGGAGCGTCGGATTGGTGGGATGAGCGCCACCCCGGTCGGGTGAACGAGGACCCCAAGTAACCTCGGACTGATGAAGGTTGTCCTGGGGCCTGAGCACTATATGCCGAGCACCGATGGCTCGGCGGTCACGATAGGCGCGTATGACGGCGTTCACCTGGGCCATCGTTATCTCATCGGTGAGCTTCGCCGCATGGCCGCAGACAGGGGACTGCGAACGGTGGTGGTCACCTTTGACCGCCATCCCGCAAGCGTCGTCCGTCCCGATTCGGCCCCGTTGCTGTTGTGTGACCTCGACCAGAAGCTCGAGCTTCTCGCCTCCACCGGTGTCGACGAGACGGTGGTGGTCACCTTCGACGAAGCCCGAGCACAGGAAACGGCCGAGGACTTCACGCTCGAGGTCCTCGTGGGTGCTTTGGGCGTACGACTGGTGGTCGTGGGCGAGGATTTCCACTTCGGGCACGGTCGCAAGGGCAACGTGGCCCTGTTATCGGAGCTCGGCGAAGTTCACGGGTTCGACGTTGTCGGACTCCGACTCGAGTCCGTGCCTGCGGGGGAGGTGGTCTCCTCGACGCGCATCCGCCGCGCCCTGGCGGCCGGCGAGGTGCGTGAGGCGGCACGCCTCTTGGGGCATCACTACCAGGTACGCGGGGTCGTGGTCCACGGGGAGGGTCGTGGCAGCACTCAGCTGGGCTTTCCGACAGCGAACATCGACGTGCCGACGGAGATCGCGCGGCCGGACGAAGGAATTTACGCCTGCTTCTACGAGCGAGCAGCAGGGTCGATGCACCCTGCTGCTGTGTCCCTCGGCCACCGCCCAACGTTCTGGCAGGAGAACCGCCAGACGCTCCGGCAGACGAACTGGCAAGAACCCGAGCACATCGAAAGCACCACCGAGACGGCCGCCCCCTTCGGCGCCCCGGTGTTAGAAGCATTTCTCCTCGACTTCGAAGGGGATCTCTACGGCGAGGCTGCCCGAGTGTCCTTCGTCGAACGGCTGAGGGAGGAGCGTCGCTTCGAGAGAGTTTCCGACCTGGTGGCAGCCATGGTCGACGACGTGGGCCGAGCACGGGCAGTGCTGGCAGAGACCCGGCCCGACTCGCTCAGACACTTCCCCTGCTAGAGTGGCGTGCCAGCCGGGCGGAGTCCCGGTGGATCCCGATGGAGCGCGATGACTTCACCGAAGGCCCGAGCGCTCCGTGGCATCTCCTAGAACCCCCGAGGCCGTTCATACCAGACATGCCAGACAAGCCTGCGGTGATTGTCCAGTACCGCCTCCACGAAACCGACACGGGATCGCCCGAGGTTCAGATCGCTCTCCTCACCGAGCGCATTTCGCACCTCACCGAGCACCTCAAGGCCCATCAGGGCGATCACCACACCCGGCGCGGACTGATGACGCTGATCGGTCGACGCCGCCGGCTCCTCGACTATGTCCGGGACAACGACGTGGAGCGATACCGCTCCATCATTGGGAGGCTTGGAATCCGCCGGTAGGCGGCAAGTAACCCCTGCTCGCTTTGCGGGCGCGGGAGCTCGAGCGGAGAGAACCGGGTGGGGACGAACCTCCCGGGGCTCGGATGGTCCGCCCGGGACAGTTGAACTGGGCACTAGGCCAGCAGTCAGCTGCCAGTTGCCGATCACCTCGGCCGTGCGTGCACTCGAGCGGTGCGCAAAGGGCTTCGAGGGTCTTGCGTGGCACGCGAGCCCTCGGCGGGGAGGTGGCCGACAACTGGGAACTGGCCTGGCAGGGTGCCCGCTCTATGAGTTAGGAGACCCACCATGGCTGACGCCATAGCAGTGTCGGGCGCGATCAGCAGTACGGACCGCACCCTCAGCTTCGAGACGGGAAAGCTCGCCGGCCAAGCCGACGGCGCTGTGGTCGGTCGCATCGGCGACACCATGATCCTTCTAACAGCGACAGCGACGCGCACAGTGCGCGAAGGCACGGACTTCTTTCCCCTTACCGTCGACATCGAGGAACGTATGTACGCGGCGGGAAAGATCCCTGGCTCGTTCTTCCGACGCGAGGGCCGGTCCACCGACCAGGCCATCCTGACCGACCGTCTCATCGACCGGCCGCTGAGGCCTTCGTTCCCGGCTGGGTTCCGCAACGAGATCCACATCGTCGGCACGGTGCTCGGCGCCGACCTCGTCAATCCCCATGACGTGCTTGCCATCAACAGCGCTTCGGCGGCGTTGATGGTGTCGGGGATCCCTTTCGACGGGCCCATCGGAGCTGTGCGAGTGGCGTGGTCGACCGGAGGTGCCTGGATCCCGCATGCTACTTACCAAGAATGCAAGGCCTCGTGCTTCGAGCTCGTGGTTGCAGGTCGGGCACTTGCCGAGGGCCCCGGGGCTGAGATCGCGATCATGATGGTGGAGGCCGGGGGCACCGAGGACTCGTGGGGGTTCTACGAGGCTGGCGCCCCGAAGGTCACCGAGGAGGTCCTGAGCGAGGGGCTCGAAGCCGCGGCGACGTGGATCCGTGAGTCGATCGATCTTCAGCGCCAGCTAGTGGCCCAGGCTGGCAAGAAGCCGGTGATCGCGTACGAGCTGTTCTCCGACTACTCAGACGACATCTACGCAAGGGTGGAAGCCGTAAGCACCGAGGCGGTGGTGAAGGCCAATTCGATCAGCCAGAAGGCCGGGCGCAACGCCGCGCTCGACGAAGCGACCGAGTCGGTCCTGGCGGAGCTGTTGCCCGAGTTTCCCGATCGCGAGCGTGAGATCAAGGCCGCTGTGCGCTCGCTCACAAAGAAGCTCGTGAGAAAGCGGATCGTAGAAGAGGGTGTTCGCATCGACGGCCGTGGCATCACGGAGATTCGGCCTCTTTCAGCAGAGGTCGGAATTATACCTACCGCCCACGGCTCAGGGCTCTTCCAACGTGGTGAGACCCAGGTGCTGAACGTCACGACGCTCGGGATGCCCCGGATGAGCCAGACCCTGGACACGATTGGCGTCGAGGAGTCCAAGCGGTACATGCACCATTACAACTTTCCCCCCTTCTCCACTGGGGAGACGGGTTTCATGCGCGGGCCCAAGCGACGCGAGATCGGCCACGGATTGCTCGGGGAGCGGGCTTTGCTGCCCGTCATACCCAGCGTGGACGAGTTTCCCTACACGCTGCGGCTGGTGTCCGAGGTGCTGTCTTCGAACGGTTCGACCTCCATGGCGTCAGTCTGCGGGTCGACATTGTCCTTGATGGACGCCGGGGTGCCGATCAAGGCGCCTGTCGCTGGCATTGCCATGGGCTTGGTCTACGACCAGGGCTCGTACGCGACGCTCACAGACATCCTGGGTGCCGAGGACGCATTTGGCGACATGGACTTCAAGGTGGCCGGCACCGCCGACGCGGTGACGGCGCTCCAACTCGATACGAAGATCGACGGATTGCCGGCGGACGTGCTGGCACAGGCACTTCGGCAGGCTCGCGACGCACGACTCAAGATCCTCGAAGTAATGCAGCAGGCGATCGCCGAGCCGCGAGCAGAAGTGTCGGAGAACGCGCCCAAGATCGTGTCGTTCGAGATACCGATCGACCGAATCGGCGAGGTGATCGGCCCCAAGGGCAAGGTGATAAACGCTCTGCAGGCTGAGACTGGGACCGACATCGCCGTGGAGGACGACGGTCTGTTCGGGACCGTCACCATCGGAGCAAAAGACGGAGGAGCCGTGGCAGAGGCGCGGCGCCGTATATTCCTGATCGTCGAGCCTCCGGACGCGGACGTCGGGGCTACATATCTCGGCAAGGTGGTGAACATCACCAAGTTCGGTGCGTTCGTGAATATCCTTCCCGGGCGTGACGGACTGCTGCATATATCGAAGCTCAGGGGTAAGAACCGAGTTGAACGCGTAGAGGACGTCCTCTCGCTCGGCCAGGAGCTCGAAGTGCGCGTGGACGACATCGACCCGCAAGGCAAGGTGTCGTTGTCACTGGCCGGGGAGGCTCCTACAGCGGTCGAGCCGGACGACGTCGCTCCTGAACCTTCGGATCACCCGAGTTCCCCGGCGAGCCGACCCGGCCCGGTTCGGGCTGCGTCCTTCGAGGCAGCGTTCGAGGCGGAGCTGGCTGGAGATCTCGGCGACCTCGGGCCGAGGCCGACCGCCGAGCATGGTCACGGCGAACGCGCCGAGCGCGATCACCGAGATCGCGGCGGGCGGCGCAGGCCCCGGCGCCGGTGAGAAAGCGGCGACACCCTGCCGAGGCATGATCCGTCTACGGCTACCTTCCCCGTGATCGACGTCGAGGCACTCGACTGCGGTGTTCGCCTCGTCACAGAGCGCATGGTGGACGCGCGTTCGGTGACGATCGGAGTGTGGGTGGGAACCGGATCGAGGGACGAGGAGGACGATCGGGCCGGAGCCTCTCACTTCATGGAACACCTGCTCTTCAAGGGCACGCCGAGTTGGGGGGCGGCTGAGATCGCCGAGGCGGTCGACGAGGTGGGGGGCGACATGAACGCTTTCACCACCAAGGAGTACACGGCTTTCTACATCCGACTGCTCTCCGAGAACCTGAATCTCGGCCTGGACGTGCTCGGCGCCATCATCACCGATCCGGCTTTGCGTCCCGAGGACATCGAAGCCGAGCGCCAGGTGATCTTGGACGAGATCCTGATGCACGCTGACGAGGCCGCCGACCTGGTAGCCGAGCAGTGCATGGGAGCTTTGTTCCCTGGTCATCCGCTTGGGCGTGAGGTGCTGGGCACGACGCGAAGCGTCAAGACGCTCGAGGTCTCACAGATCCGGCGCTTCTTCGACGTGCACTACCGCGCGAGCAACCTCGTTGTCGCCGCGGCGGGGAACGTTGACCACGAGCTTGTGGCTTGCGAGGTCGAGCGCCGTTTCGCCGGTCGTCTTGGAGGTGGCCCACCAGCGAGGAAAGGACCCGATTCCCCGTCGCTCGGGCTGGTGGTCACCCGCCGGCCCACCGAGCAGGTTCACTTGGTCCTGGCGATGCGTGCCGCCGGCCGGCACTCCGAGGACCGCTGGTCGCTCGCAGTGCTCAACCATGTGCTCGGCGGTGGGATGTCGAGCCGCCTCTTCCAGGAGGTACGTGAGCGCCGAGGCCTGGCGTACTCGATCTGGTCGGAGCGGATCCACTACGACGAGACGGGCTCTTTGACGGTCAGCGTCGGCACGGCTCCGTCTCACGCACGCGAGGTCCTGGAGGTGGTGAACGTTGAGCTCGACCGTCTCGCACACGCCGGCATCACCGAACGCGAGCTGTTCGTCGCCAAAAGCCACCTGAGAGCCGAGATGTTGTTGTCGCTCGAGGACTCTGGCGCGCGAATGAGTCGCATAGGCTCGAGCCTGCTCTTGCACGGACGCGTGCTCGAGGTGGACGAGCTGCTGGAAAAGGTCGAGGGTGTCACGCTCGAAGACGTGGCCAACCTCGCAGCGAAGCTGGCAGATGAACCACGCACGCTGTCTGTGGTGGGTCCGTTCGATCCTGCGGACTTCGGCGGCTGACGGCCAAGTAGAGGGCGTAGGGTTTGACCGTGGTGCGCGTCGGTGTGCTCGGTGCAGGCGGGAAGATGGGACGCGAGGTCTGCCGTGCCGTATCGGGCGATCCAGAGCTGGACCTGGTGGCTGCGGTGGACCCGCGGCTGGTGGGGATAGACCTGCGTCAGGTGACGGGTTCGGATGTGGCCGGGCTCCAGGTGGGCGGCAGCGTCGACGACCTCGGGCGTGCCGGCGCAGAGGTGGCGGTCGACTTCACCGTTGCCGACGTGGCCGTCGAGACGATGCGGTGGTGTGCGGCGAACGCGGTGCATGCCGTCGTGGGGACTACGGGCATTGCCCGGTCGTCACTCTCGGAGATGGAGCGTCTTTTCGAGTCGTCGAAAGCTAATTGCGTGATCGCCGCAAACTTCGCCATTACGGCAGTGCTGATGATGCGCTTCGCAGAGATGGCCGCCCCGTTCATGGACGGAGCGGAGATCATCGAGCTCCACCACGACGGCAAACTCGACGCCCCGTCGGGCACCGCGCTGGCGAGCGCCGAGCGACTCGACGCGGCCCGACGCCGCGCTGGCTGTGATCCGTGGCCTGCCGACCGCACGACTTCCTCGGTGCTTCCAGGGACCCGTGGAGGAGAGGGGCCTGGGGGGGTGCGGATCCACTCCGTGCGTCTGCCGGGGCTCGTGGCCCATCAGGAAGTGGTGCTGGGCAGCCTCGGCCAGAGCCTGACCCTCCGCCACGACGCCTACGACCGCACGTCCTTCGTGCCAGGCGTGCTGCTTGCGATCAAGGCGGTGACGGAACTGCCGGGTCTCACGATCGGGCTGGACTCCCTGCTCGGTTTCTGAGCAGGCGCCACGGCAGCGAGGAGCTCCCCCATCGGTTGTCCCTGATGCCCGTCTGAGCGCGCGTGCTCTAACCTGAGGGTGTGGCGTTAGGTGACACAGGCCGCTTCGGCGCGGTGGTGACAGCGATGGTGACGCCGTTCGACGGCGCTGGCGCGCTGGACGCAGATGGTGCTGCGAAGCTGAGTCGTTGGCTGGCGGCGCACGGAAGTGACGCGCTGGTGGTGGGTGGCACCACAGGTGAGGGCCCAGTGCTGTCAGACGCGGAGTTGGCAGATCTGTGCCGGTCGGTGTGCGAGGCGGTGACCGTTCCGGTGCTTGCCGCGACGGGGACGAACGACACTCGTCATTCCGTCGAGCGGACGAGGACAGCTGATGATGCAGGCGTCGACGGGATCATGGTCGTCACGCCCTACTACAACCGACCTTCTCAGGCAGGACTGGCTGCCCACTTCGAGGTCGTTGCGGGTGCGACCGAATTGCCAATACTCCTTTACGACATCCCCGTGCGCACGGGCCGGAAGATCGTCCACGAGACGATGCTCCACCTGGCGCGCGAGGTGCCGAACATCGTCGGAGTGAAGGACGCTGCCGGCGACGTTGCCTCCTCTGCCCGCCTGGCGGCGGAGGCTCCTGCCGGCTTCGAGATCTACAGCGGCGACGACGCGCTCACCTTGGCGTTGTTGGCAGTAGGGGCGGTGGGCGTGGTGAGCGTGGCCGCGAACTGGGCTCCCGCCGAGATGGGTGAGATGATCGCCGCCTTTGCGAAGGGGGACGTGCGTGCAGCCAGGGCTGCAAATGCCGGGTTGATCGAGTCCTACGAGTTCGAGTCATCCGAGACCTGCCCGAACCCGCTCCCGGCCAAGGCCGCCTGCCGGGCGCTCGGCCTGCCCGCCGGACAGTGCCGCTTGCCGCTCGGCGTGGCACCGCCCGCGCTCGACGAGCGAGCCGCTCAAGTGCTCGAGAGACTGGGTGCTCCTTCAGGCGGTACCGGCGACCGGAGCGCTGGCGGGGCGCTTGCCTAAACCGGTCCGCGTCAGCTTCCTCGGTGGGCTCGGGGAGATCGGCCGGAACTGCGCGTGCATAGAGCTCGAGGGCAAGCTCGTAGTTCTGGATTGCGGGGTGATGTTTCCCGATCCCGATATGCCTGGCATCGACCTCGTGCTGCCCGATCTCGCCTATCTCGCAAATCGCGCAGCGGACGTGGAGGCCGTCGTGCTCAGCCACGGCCACGAGGACCACGTCGGGGGCCTTGCCTATCTACTTCGTGACTTGACCGTTCCCGTCTACGGGTCCGATGTCACTTTGGGATTGGCTCGAGACCGTGTGGAGGAGGCGGGGCTCGGCGACCGGGCGACCTTCGTCGAGGTCCGAGACGGAGAACGCAGGCAGGTCGGGCCCTTCGACGTGGAGTTCATCCCTGTCACACACTCGGTGCCCCATGGTTTCGCGACAGCGTTCCACACACCCCAGGGCATCATCCTTCACTCGGGCGACTTCAAGATCGACTTGACTCCTGTGGACGGCCGACTCACCGACCTGGCCCGGCTTGGAGCGCTGGCGAGCAACTCGGGCGTTCGCTTGCTCATGGCAGATTCCACCAATGCGGAAGAGCCTGGTTTCACCGCCTCGGAACGAACCGTGGGTGCGACGCTGTTGCGACTGTTCGAGTCGTGGGCCGGGCGGCGCGTCGTGGTGACCTGCTTCGCCAGCCACATTCACCGTGTGCAGCAAGTTGTGGACGTGGCACTTGCCACCGGCAGGAAGGTGGCCACCTTAGGTCGTTCGATGGAAAAGAATGTAGCGCTGGCTCGTCGGCTCGGTCTGCTCGACGTCCGCGACGATTGCTTCATCGAAGTGGAACAGGTGGAGCAGATGGACCCAGGTCGTGTTTGCGTGATCTCCACCGGCTCGCAGGGAGAACCACTCTCCGCACTGTCGCTCATGGCGGCCGGTGAGAGTAGATGGCTGCAACTGCGCGCAGGAGACGTGGTGGTGATCAGCGCGCACCCGATCCCGGGCAACGAATGGGCCGTCGGACGTGTGATCAATGGCCTTCACCGGCGGGGTGTAGAAGTGGTCCACACCGGCGTCGAGCCCGTCCACGTCTCGGGGCACGCGAGACAAGGTGAGCTTCAGACTCTCCTGTCGGTCGTCCGTCCTGAGTGGTTCGTGCCGGTCCACGGCGAGTACCGCCACATGGTGAACCATGCCCGCCTGGCGCAGGCAATGGGAGTCGAGGCGGACAAGGTCGTGGTCTGCGAGGACGGAGATTCCCTCGTGCTCGACGACGATGGCATCCGCCGCTGCGAGCCGGTTCCCGCGGGTTTTGTGTACGTGGACGGAACGGTTGGTGACGTGAGCCACGGGGTCCTTCGTGACAGGCGAGTCCTCGCCGAGGAGGGGGTGGTGGTGGTGATCGCCACGGTCGATCTCCATGCGGGCGAGGTCGTGAGCCCTCCCGAGATTGTCACCCGGGGATGGGTGCACGCACCTGAGGCCGAGGCGCTTCTGGATGAGGCCAGCGAAGTGGTCCGCATCGCCCTGGAGAAGGCGCTGGCCGACGGAGCGGGCGACCACGAAGCCCTACGGCGACATGCGCGCAAAGCTTTGGGCCGGCTGGTGGGGGAGCGGACGAGGCGCCGACCCATGATCGTGCCTGTGGTGGTCACCGTCTAGAGGTCTGTCGCAGCACCACATGCTGGCGGTACGTCGTACCAGATGCTGGCGGTACGTCGTTGTTGGTGAGACTGCTGTTAGCGTTGTGGCCATTGTGGTGACAACCATGCGCCGTCAGCTCCGCTCGCGCCAGCGGAGAGCCTCGGCAGGCGGCCGGTCCCGGCATTCGCGCCGGCGAGCGTCGAGCTCGCGTCCTGGGAGAAGCTCCGCTCGCGGTCGTTCGGGTGCACGCAGGAGGGACTCTCGGCCGAGCTTCTGGAGCGCCGTGAGGTCGGTTCTGGAGGCCCACGTCGAGGATCTCTGGGGGATTGCTCTCTTCACAGCTGGCGTCCTCGGGGCCATGGCGATCTACGCGGACGCGCTTGGTCCGGCTGGTCACGGCATCCGAACTGACTTGGGCTCACTCCTCGGGTTCGGCCGGTTTGTTCTGCCTGCCGCCTTCACAGCGGCGGGGATCATGATCTTTGCAGGGAGGTCGTGGCGCGAACCGTCTGAGCACGAGCTTGCCCGCGTGGGGCTGGGGCTCGTGCTGACCTTTGCTGGCGTGGACGGGTTGGCCGAGCTCGCTGGTGGCTCGCCACCGCTCGGCGCAGCGCCGTCCCGGCTGGCGGGTGCCGGAGGGTGGCTGGGTGCCGCGGTGGGTCGACCGCTCGAGGATGCTCTCGGTGAGTGGGGGGCCGCGGTCGTCCTGGTGGCGGTGCTTGCCGTGGCGCTCGTGGTGTTCACGGGGGCGAGTGTGCGAGAGGGCGCTCGTGGTGTGACTGTGCTGAGTCGCGCGGTGTCCGGGTTGTTCCGCCGGGACCGGGAGGAGACAGATTCGTCGAATGAGGACATGCCCGCCGGTCGCGAGCTCGGTGCAGGTGCCGAGACCGGTGAGATCGGCGCACGCAGTGCAGGGGAACCCGCGGAGCAGGACATGCACGGCGGTGCAGATCCAGCGGCGTTCGAACCCGAACAGGCTTCGACAGGTTCTGAGACGCCGGGCACGGTTTCGGAGGTTTCACCTCCGACGGACGCGCCCGATGCGAAAGAACCGGTCGGAGCAGTCACATCGGGTGGGCCGGGTGGGCCACCTGTGGTCGCTACCGCCGGCGCCCATCAACTCGAGCTCGACCTCGGTGTCCCGGCAGGGGAATGGCGCCTTCCGCCTGCGAAGCTGTTGTCGCGTTCGAGGCCTCAGCAGCTGGACCGCTC
>PLIG01000229.1:0-5763 GCA_003139255.1 Acidimicrobiaceae bacterium
AGAGGTGAGAGGTCAGATTGCAAAGGTAAAAGCCGTTGTGATCTTCACCTCTGCAATCTGACCTCTTACCTCTGACCTCGTTCCGCTTACGGCACAAACTTGTATCCCGAACTGTGCACGGTGCGAAAGTGCAAGGGGTTCGCGGAATCCTTTTCCAGCTTCTGCCGCAGCCGCAGGATGTGATTATCGACCGTCCGTGTGCTCGGATAATTCCGGTAACCCCAAACCTGGTTCAGTAACTCCTCACGCGATAACACGCGCTCCGCGTTCTGGATCATGAACTTCAGCACCTTGAACTCTTGCGAAGTCAGCGGCACCGGTTTCCCGTCCCGCCACAATTCCATCTTCGTGAAATCGACTTTCACATCGCCAAACTTGAAAGTCTCGGTCAGCGGAGTCCGTGTCGAGCGCCGCATCGCCGTTCGCACCCGCGCCAGAAGTTCCCGCGGACTGAAGGGCTTCGTCACGTAGTCATCTGCTCCGGCTTCCAGACCCGCGATCACGTCATGTGTGTCGGTGCGCGCGGTGACCATGATGACCGGTACCGCGCTTGTGCGGCGTAGCAGCCGGCAGCACTCGAAGCCGTCTATCCCCGGCAGCATCAGGTCGAGGAGCACTAAGTCGGCGGCGTGTTCGGAGAACCGGTCGAGGGCCGCTTCGCCCGAGGCGGCCTCCTGCACCTCGTAACCCTCGTCCTCCAGGGCCAGGCGGGTGGAGGCCCGGATGCGCTCATCGTCCTCCACGAGCAAGATCCGGTTGCTCATCGATGTGTGCTCACGGCGGTTCGCTCCGTGTCCCCTGGCGCTTTCGCGCCCAGGCCTTCATCTTCGCAGCGATAGCCGAGCGATCGCTGCGACCGTTGGCGAGACGGTTGGAACGTTGAGGATTTGCGGAGGGGCGCTCGACCCGTTTCGACAATGGAAGCCCAACGAGGGCCGTGGAGGTAGCGTTGTGGTCGTGGCCTGGGATGTCGATGCGT
Source organism: Acidimicrobiaceae bacterium (assembly GCA_003139255.1). Classification (GTDB taxonomy): domain Bacteria; phylum Actinomycetota; class Acidimicrobiia; order Acidimicrobiales; family UBA8190; genus Bog-564. The sequence continues at coordinate 980 of PLIG01000229.1, forward strand.
TCTCTCGGTCGCTCGGCGGGCACGCGCCGGCGACCTTGCGGGCATACACGTGTGACGTGTGCGCCTTTACCACCTGGGCCGAGAGAGGTGGGGTTACGGCACCTGCCGACGTGGACCGTCTCGTCCTGCGACGGTACCTAGCGTTTCTCTCGACCCGCCGCTATGCCCGTACGAGTGTGGCCCGCAAGGCGGCGGCCCTGCGCTCGTACTTTGCATGGCTGTACCGGCGCGGGACGATTGTGGCGGACCCCGCTCGGCGTCTGTCTGCTCCGGGAGGCGGAGCGCGCCTACCTCGGGTCCTCGACCGGCGCGAGCTCGCCACCTTGCTCGACGCGCCCATCGGGGTCGTGCGCCGCGTGGGACGAGCAGGCGGCGAGCATCTCGAGGCTGCTGTGAGGCTGCGCGACAACGCCGTTTTGGAGCTGCTCTACGGGTGCGGCCTGCGCGTCGCCGAGCTTTGCGGCCTCGACGAGAGCGACCTGGACCTTCGGGGCCGCACCGTCACGGTCAGGGGCAAGGGGGGGCGCGAACGGCGGGTTCCGATGCACGATCTGTGCGCCCAGTCGCTCGCACGATGGTTGCGAGACGGCAGGTGGGTCTTGGCCGGCCCTGCTTCTGCGACGGCTGCGGTCTTCTTCAACCGTTCTGCTGCCCGCCTGGGCCCACGAGATGTGCGGCGGATGATCGACCGTCGGTCAGCGGTGCCCACCCACCCTCATGCCCTGCGCCACAGCTTCGCCACCCACCTACTGGACGGTGGGGCGGACCTGCGAGTTGTCCAGGAGCTCCTCGGCCACGCGAGCCTGCAGACGACGCAGGTCTACACTCACGTGAGCAAAGAGAGGCTGCTCACTGTGTACGGAGCGACCCATCCCCGGGCATAGAGGGAGACGGTGACGACGGGCGACGACGGCTCCACGACACAGCTGTGGGCGGAGTACAAGCGAAGCGGTGACCGTCTCATGCGCGATCAGCTGATCGTGCTGTACTCACCGCTCGTCAAGTACGTGGCCGCCAGAGTGGCCATCGGGCTCCCACAGCACGTCGACACCGCGGACCTGGTCAGCTACGGGATCATCGGCCTGATCGACGCGATCGACCGTTTTGAACCGGTGCGCGAGGTGAAGTTCGAGACGTACGCTATCCCGCGCATCCGGGGAGCCATCATCGACGAGCTACGGGCGATCGACTGGGTGCCGCGTTCGGTCCGAGCCAAGGCGCGGGCGCTCGAGCAGGCCTATGCCACCTTGGAGGCAACGCTGCTACGTACCCCGAGCGACGCCGAGGTCGCCGCCCAGCTGGACATCTCCGAGAAGGAGCTTCAGGACGTCCTCCGTCAGCTCTCCTTCGTGGGGGTCGCCGCGCTCGACGAGGTCTTTCCCGCGAGAGGTGCCCGGGGTCAGGGCACCACCTTGGGGGACACCGTTCCCGACGCCACTCCTGGGCCCGCCGCGCTCTTCGACGAGAAGGAGTCCAAGGAGATCCTCGCCCAAGCCATCATGCATCTCGGAGATCGCGAGCGCACGGTGCTCTCGCTGTACTACTACGAGGGCCTCACCCTGGCAGAGATCGGAGAGATCTTGGGCGTGACCGAGAGCAGGGTGTGCCAGATCCATACCAAGGCGGTACTCCAGCTGAGGGCGAGGCTGACCGACCGAGCCTCCGAGCGGACCGAGATACGCGGCCCGGAACGAGCCGGTCGCAGGGGCTAGCGCTCGGGCCAGGCGACGTCAGGGTAGGATCTGGGAACTCGCTTTTCGGCGAGGATCGCACTGACGACCTGAACACCCAGACGCGTCCACGGTCGCCCTAAGGCGCAGCGTCAGGGGAAGAAGAACCGATGGGAGGACCACCCGTGGCCGTCGTAACGACACGGCAGCTGCTGGAGGCCGGTATGCATTTCGGCCACCAGACACGCCGGTGGAACCCGAAGATGCGCCGCTACATCCTGGGCGAGCGCAACGGGATCTACATAATCGACCTTCGCAAGACCCTCGACGGGCTCTCCGAGGCGTACGTGTACGTCCGAGATCTCGTGGCCCAGGGCGGCGTGCTGCTCTTCGTCGGCACCAAGAAGCAGACGCAGGGGCCCGTGGCCACTTACGCTCGCGCGTGCGGCATGCCGTACGTGAACGAGCGATGGCTGGGCGGGATGCTCACCAACTTCACCACGATCTCCTCGCGTGTGGGAAAGCTGCGCGAGTACGAGGGGATGGAACGTGCCGGGGACTTCGACGCCATGCCGAAGAAGGAAGGCCTTCGCCACCGCCGTGAGCTGGAGAAGCTCCGGCGTAACCTCGGGGGCATTCGCGACCTCGACCGCCTGCCGGACGCCATCTTCGTGATCGACACGAAGAAGGAGCACATCGCAGTCACCGAGGCGAACAAGCTAAACATGCCGGTCGTCGCCGTGGTGGACACGAATTGCGATCCTGATGTGATTACCTATGTGATCCCGGGCAACGACGATGCCATCCGCTCTGGAGCTCTGATGTGCCGGGTGATGGCCGAAGGGGTGGTGGAGGGACGCTGGATCGCCGAGCACCGCAAGGCAGCGACGAGCGGACCGGCACCCACGGCACGTGCGGCACACGACGTCACAGTGTCCGCAGCCACACCTGGGACTCCGCCATCGGTTGCCACCGAGAGCCCGTCAGTTGCCGAGAGCCCGCCTGCGCCTGGCGCGCAAGGCGCAGGCGAGACGGCTGCAACGGCTGCGCCGGATCCCGGCTCGTCTACCGCTGGTGAGGTGGCTTCTGAGGTCGCGCAGACGCCAAACGCGCCTTCCCCGGCAGTCGGTGCTTCTTCGGCAACCGATCCGATCCCGGCAACCGATACTTCTCCGACGACCGATCTGATAGAAGAGAGTTGAGGAGTAGTGGCCAGCATCTCTGCGAAGGACGTCTCGGCCCTTCGGCGCCTCACAGGAGCCGGGATGCTCGACTGTAAGCGCGCTCTTGAGGAGACGGGTGGCGACATGGAAGCCGCCCGGCGCTGGCTTCGCGAGAAGGGACTGGCAGGCGCGGCCAAGCTGGCCGGACGAGAAGCGTCGCAGGGAGCGGTGGCTCTGGCAGTGGCAGGCCGGACCGCGGCGATCGTGGAACTTCGCTGCGAGACGGACTTCGTGGCGAAAGCCGACTCGTTCGTCTCCCTCACAGACGAGCTCGCGCAGCTTGTCGCCTCCAAAGGGGAAGATGCCACCACCGAGAGGTCCGAAGCGGTGGATGATCTGCGGACAACTCTCAAGGAGAATATCTCGATAGGTCAGGTCGTGCGCTTCGAGCTCGCGGCGGATGCCACGGTCGGCAACTACCTCCACGTCCAGTCGGGCCGCGGGGTGAACGCAGTGCTGGTCGAGATGCAGGGCGGATCCGAGGAGCTCGCCCATGACGTGGCGGTTCACATCGCCTTCGCCCGCCCCGCGTACCTGCGCCGAGAGGACGTCTCGGCCGACGAGCTCGCGTCCGAGCGCGCCACGCTGGAGAAGATGTCGCGTAACGAGGGGAAGCCGGAGGCAGCCCTTGAGAAGATCGTCGAAGGCCGGCTGAACGGGTGGATCACGGAACGTGTCCTTCTCGAGCAGCGATACGCCCGGGACGAGAAGCGCACCATTGCACAATTGATCGGTAACGCGAAGGTGATGCGTTTCGCCCAGGTAGTCGTGGGCGGCTGACTCGACGTCCGGGGGTTCGGGGTGACAGCAGACGAACAGGATCCAAATAGCGCGCGCCGGCACCGGATCGTTCTCAAGATGTCCGGTGAGGCGCTCGCCTCTTCCGCTTCGGACGAGACGATCGACGCAGTGGTCGTGGAGCGCCTGGCGGGAGAGATCGCTGGTGCCCGGGCCGACCTCGCCCTGGAGCTGGCGATCATGGTCGGTGGAGGGAACATCTGGCGAGGTACCACCGGAGCGGGCCAAGGGCTCGACCGGACTACCTCGGACACCATGGGCATGCTCGGCACGGTGATGAATAGCCTTGCGTTGCAAGACTTTCTGGAGAAGGAGGGCATCGCTACCCGGGTCCAGACGGCGATCACGATGGGCCAGGTCGCCGAGCCCTATCTTCCATTGCGGGCACGGCGCCATCTGGAGAAAGGACGCGTGGTGATCTTCGGCGCCGGCATGGGGCTGCCGTACTTCTCCACCGACACCACCGCCGCGCAGCGGGCTCTGGAGATCGGCGCCGATGTGGTCCTGATGGCCAAGGCGGTCGACGGCGTGTTCACCGACGACCCGCGGGTCAACCCCAGGGCCGAGTTGCTCACCGCGATCACGCATCGGGAAGTCATCGACCGGGGACTGCGGGTAGCCGATGCCACCGCATTCAGTTTGTGCATGGACAATGGCATGCCGATTCTGGTGTTCAACCTGCTGACCGATGGCAATATCGCTCGGGCAGTCGCGGGTGAGAAGATCGGAACGCTGGTCACCACCTGAAGGGAGGAGCGGCGCAGAATGATCGACGAGACTCTCTTTGACGCCGAAGAGAAGATGGAAAAAGCCGTGGCGGTGAGCCGTGACGACTTATCGACCATCCGGACCGGCCGGGCGAATCCAGGCATGTTCTCCCGCATCGTCATCGACTACTACGGCTCGGCCACCCCGATCACCCAGCTGGCCAGCATCAACGTCCCGGAAGCGCGGCTGGGCGTCATCAAGCCGTATGAGGCGAGCCAGCTCGGGCCCATTGAGGCCGCGATTCGCAACTCTGATCTGGGGCTCAATCCCACCAACGACGGCACCCTGATCCGGATCGCGATACCCCAGCTGACCGAGGAACGCC
>PLIG01000229.1:5827-6402 GCA_003139255.1 Acidimicrobiaceae bacterium
GCAGAGAAGGATCTGGACAAGGCCACGCACCAGTACGTGACCCAGATCGACGAGCTGGTCAAGCACAAGGAAGGCGAGCTGCTGGAGGTCTAGCGGCCGCTCAGCAGACCATGTCCGTGGCAGACACTGATACCGGCGCNNGGTTTCACCATCATCGCGATCTTGATTTGGAACAAAATCCTGTGGCTTCCGCTAGTCGCCGCCGCCATCCCCGTGGCCACCCATGAGGTGGTGCGGCGGCTGCGGGGCGCGGGTTTCGTCATCCCGGTCATTCCGCTGTTGATCGGCGGCCAGGCCATGGTCTGGCTGACGTGGCCGTTTCATGCGGCTGGCGCGCTCGCCGGCTTCGGCGCCACGGCCGTGGTCTGCATGTTCTGGCGGTTGGTGCGGCAGGGCACGCCCACGCCGCACGGCTCCGCCAGCGCCGATTCGCCGTCGAACTACCTGCGGGACGTCGCGGCGACGGTCTTCCTGGCGGCCTGGGTGCCGCTGTTCGCGGCCTTCGGTGTGCTGCTGGTCTATCCGCACGACGGATCCGGCCGGGTGTTCTGCCTGATGATCGGCGTGGTCTGTTC
>PLIG01000101.1 GCA_003139255.1 Acidimicrobiaceae bacterium
CTCCGCCTGGCTGGGGCTGTAAGGAGGGAACAGTTATGGGAACCTTTGTACTAGTCTTCCCAACCGAGCCATGAGGGGCAGCATGGAACAGGAAACGCCGTCCGGGGAGTTGTCAGCGTCGGATCAGGATCAGATCCGCGCCGCCCTCTGCTCGACGCGGGGTCGGTATCAAGCGGAGCGTGCCAGCCAGCTTTCCGGGGTGCCGCGAACGACCGTCTACTACTGGGCTCGTGAGGGCNNCCTCCACCCAAAGTCATGGTCGTATCGCGACCTGGTCCTCCTCCGCATGTTCGCCTGGCTTCGGCTCAAGGGAATGGCCCCGCCACGTGCAGGTCAGCGGGCGGTGGAGGTTCGGCAGCGGCTGGATCGGGGCGAGCTGCCCGGGAACGGCAGCGTCAGAAGCGACGGGAGCATCTTCCTCATCGGCGACGCNNCCTGGTTCCCCTTGTCGATCGCTTCGACATGCTTATGCCGGTGGTCGACGGGAGTGTGCCCCGAAGCCCGGAACGGCGCCAAAGGTGGCATGGACCCCACCTACTCTGGCCGTCGCGTCGCACCGCAATTTCGCCGTGGGTCCTGAGCGGTGAACCCTGCGTCCGTGAGACACGGATTCCCTCCGCCTCGTTGTTTGCGCTCACCGAGGAGCGAAGGCTTGGTTCCGCGGACATCGTCGAGCTCTATCCGGCACTTCGCCTCGAGGACGTCGATGACGCCATCGCGCTCGAGAGAGGCCTGCGCGCCCACCGGCTGGCCGCTTAGGCCCCCCCTAGGTGCCGCCGCTCCGTTTCCTTCTCGACCAGGGATTTCCCAAGCCACCGGAAGGCCTTCACGTCGAGCTACTCGACAAGAGCGCCCGCTACGTCCACGTCAGCGACGAGCTGTCCGCATTGACTCGGATCTCCACCCCCGACTGGATCCTCTACCTCGCCGCTCGGCGCGCTGGATTCGACGCCTTCGTCAGTCGGGATCTCAGCCAGTTCGACCAGCGCGAGGAGATGCTCGCCCTCTTCCTCACGGGGCTCACTTTGGTCACATGGGCCCAGCCGATCGAGGATCCGGTTGCAGAGTGGGGTCAGCTACTCGCCTATGGGCCCCAGATTGAGCGGGCGATGCGCCGTGCCGAGTACCGGCCAAGCGTCTTCCAATTACCCGCACCGCGCCTCAGCAGCGTCAGGCAGTCGCTCACGCGACAGCGCGTCCAGACCATGGCCGCTGAGGCTCGGATGTCTCTTCCTGAATACCGGGATGGAGCGCTGCGAGGGATGCGCGAGTACCTGAGATCGACGACCATCCGCGAGCATGCTGAACTTCTGACTGCCCTCGAGGACACGCTCGCTCGCGACGCCGAGTAATTCCCAGGTGCCACTCCCTCCGGGGGCGTTGCGAGCACCGCTGGGTTTGAAGCTTCCTCGTTGTGGTTGCGGTCACATAAGTGGTGGACGCGCTACCGCTCAGTCTCCCGAGGCAAAGCTCACCAACGCCGAGGCGTGCCGACACGAGCGCCTTGGCGAGTCGCCCGTCTATAGGCTGGCCATCACCGACCAAGCTGAGACGCTCGGCGGCGCCGTGTGGGAAGCCTCAGGTTGCGGCCGACTTCGCCCCATTCGCGGCGTCCGCCGGCGCCAACGCGCTGTCCGCCTCAAGGACAGCGACGCCCACCNNGCGCCCGCCACTGGGCTGACCTGCCCAGCCGCAGCGGAACCGAGCGACATGCGCAGCACGTCCCCAATCGCAACGGCGCTGCCCCCCTGAACGTCATGGAGACTGCGCAGCATGATGCGAATGCCCCGCAGGCGCGTCGAGGGCTGGACCAGAGATGGCCCCTCCGAGGTCCACACCGGCTCCTCGTCCGATGGAAGGTGCTCGAATCCCAGACGATCCGACACGGCGTGGCTCGAGAGCATCGTCCCGTGAAGGCGAAGCCAGACCCAGCTGTCCCAGGGCTTCAATGAGACCCACAGACGCCCACCGACCTCGTAGCCGATGTAGTACTTGTTCCAGCGGGGGCCGCTGTCGGGAGGCGCGACCGAGGCCATAATCCCGAGGAGCGATTCGAGGATCGGCCGGGTCTTGAGGGAGCACCGCTCGCCAAGGTGCCACTGCCGCCCGTCAACGAGCCAGGGCTTATCGCCCGTCTCTTCTCGGCCGCGAGCAGCGAGGCACGAGCCATATGCCTCGGTCAGGAGCTGAGTCNNTGAGCATGATCCAGGTCCAGCCTCGACTTTGCCGGCGCTGCACTTGCGAGGGGCCATTGTTCGTCCAGGATGGCGTGTCGACCAGGGGAAAGCCCAATCTGCGGGCAACGTCTTCGCTGCTGACCAGGCCCTCGCGGATTCCGAGCCACAACCAGGAACCTCGACACCACAGGTTGAGCCAGCTGGTGCCCTCGACCTCCCACTTGACGTAAGTCTTCTGGCTCCAGACCGGTGCCGTGTCCGGGGCGGCGGCGGCAATCAGTCCGACCAGCATCTCTGCCATCGGGCGCGTCTTTGCCGATGCCTGCTGTCCCAGGTGCCAGCTCCTGCCGTCGACGACCCATGGCTTCGCGCCGTCCGCTTGTTGGCTCCTCCCCTCATCGAGGAGACGGAGCCGCTCGAGTTCGTCAGCGTCGCACTCGTAGGGGAGCAAGAGCGCCAAGTCGTAGGCGCTCAGATGCTGGTCCCAGTCGGCGACGCCCTCAGCGTCGAAATGGACCCCCTCCTCGCCGAGCAGCGCTCGGACCTCCCGTTCATCCTCCGGGTCCGACCAGTGGAAGGCGGGACTGATGCGACCGTGCCGGTCGAGGACTCGATAGGCGTTTGGGCTGGTAGCTGACGACCCCATGCGGTTGCCCACCGCCTGCGGACTGGTGCCCCCCAGTTGAGCCAGGTCGCCGTATGTTGTCCACCGACCTGGAGGGATGGCACTGACCGCCGCGTCGATGCGACTCCAGTCGAAGGCACCGCCCGGGACGCCGCGCGCACCCGGAACCGGGGGCGGCCAGATCGTGACGATGCGCTCGGCGAGGTCGGCGGCTCGTGCGAGGATCTCAGCCGGCCCCCATGTCGATGCTTCGGCGATGCTCCGGTTCATCTGCAGATTGCTGCTTTGGTAGATCTGCTGCTTCCGGGCGAACACATCGTTGCTGAGTTGGGCGTTGTACCCCGTCAGAGTGAGATTCCCCAGAGTGTGCAGGAACTCGTCGCGAGCCTGTTCCGGGTCTGCGCCCTGGGCACGCAGCGCGTCGCGCCACTCATCGCTCAAGGTCTGCGGCATGACGTGCTCGATCGTCAGCTTCGCGGCGGAGAAGTCCACCGGCTCCAGGTGTCGGTAGCTCTGCTCGATCCGCTCGAGGATGAGCTTGCGCTGATCCCAGCGGCCGGAGTAGTAGAACCACTTGGTGCGCACCGCATCACGGATCTGCTCATCGGTCGTCCAATACNNGACAGAGCGTCGCGGACTGCCTCGGCGACCGGTTTGTCAGCAGGAAGCTGGCCGATCATGTCAACAAATAGACGGTTCAGCTGGTTGGTCGGAACCTGGGCGATCTGTCGGCGCACGAGGAAGGACTCGATGTACTCAAGCACCCGAGCCAGATCATCCTTCGTCGCCAGCTGCCGGTCGACAAGATCGTAGACGTGCATGAGCAGCGGGTAAGTGGTCTGGGCTCCCCACCGCTGAAGACG
>PLIG01000086.1 GCA_003139255.1 Acidimicrobiaceae bacterium
GCGGGCAAAGGCGCGCGCCGCGGTGCACGAGGTGGCTGTCGAGCTCGTAGAGCTGTACCGGCGCCGCCTCCAGGTGCGCGGGCACAGCTTCTCGCCTGACACCCCTTGGCAGCGCGAGCTCGAAGACGCCTTCGGGTTCGTCGAGACCACCGACCAACTTCGTGCCATCGAGGACGTGAAGGCCGACATGGAGACCGACACCCCCATGGACCGCCTGGTGTGCGGCGACGTCGGCTNNTCAAGGCGGTCCAGGACGGCAAGCAAGCGGCGATCCTGGTTCCGACCACGTTGCTGGCACAGCAGCACACCCAGACCTTCATGGACCGCTACTCGGGGTTCCCCGTCAAGGTGGAGGTGCTCTCGCGCTTTCTCACCTCGGCCCAGGCGCGCGCGGTGGTCGCGGGACTCGCCGCCGGCTCGGTGGACGTGGTGGTCGGGACGCACCGCATGCTTGCCGGCGACGTGCGGTTCAAGAACCTCGGGCTTCTGGTCGTCGACGAGGAGCAACGTTTCGGCGTGAGCCACAAGGAGGCGATCAAGGCGATCTCCGACGGGATCGACGTGCTCACGCTCACGGCCAACCCGATTCCGCGAACCCTGGAGATGGCGCTCACGGGGATCCGCGACCTCTCTCTCATAAACACGCCTCCAGCCGCGCGCCAGCCGATCCTCACCTACGTGGGGGAGTTCGAAGAGCCGGCGGTGGTGGAAGCGATACGGCGCGAGCTGTTGCGCGAGGGCCAGGTGTTCTTCGTGCACAACTGGGTGCAGAACATCGAGGTCGTCGCGGCACGCCTGCGGGCACTGGTACCCGAGGCCCGCGTGGCTGTGGCCCACGGGCAGATGGACGAGGGTTCCCTCGAGCAAGTGGTGCTCGACTTCTGGGACANNCGAGTCGGGCATCGACATGCCCACAGTGAACACGCTCGTGGTCGATCGTGCTGACCGTCTCGGCCTGGGCCAGCTGCACCAGCTGCGCGGCCGTGTGGGCAGGGCGGGCCAGCGCGCGTACGCCTATCTGCTGCACCCGCGTGACCGTGTCCTGACTGAGGCGGCCTACGGGCGCCTGAGGACGGTCGGTGAGCAGACCGAGCTGGGAAGCGGTTTCAAGATCGCCATGCGCGACCNNGAGGTGCCGGGAACCTGCTCGGGCGCGACCAGTCGGGACACGTCGCGGCGGTCGGTTACGACCTGTACGTTCAGATGGTCGCCGAGGCGGTTGCCCAGATGAAGGGGGAGCCCTGCCGCCCAACCGTCGAGGTGACCATCGACGTGCCCTCCGACGCGCACCTGCCGGCCGAGTACGTGGTCCGAGAGGACCTGCGCCTCGAGGCGTACCGGCGTTTGGCATCGGTCTCCAGGGAGGCCGAGGTCTCCGACGTCCGCGCGGAGTGGCTCGACCGCTTCGGCCCGCTGCCCGAGGCTGCCGAGGGGCTTCTCTCGGTGGCCCGCTTGCGCGTCGAGTGCCTGCGCAGCGGGGTCCGCGAAGTCTCTGCGACGCCTTCGCGACCCGGCCAGGCACGAGGCGCGCGCACCGTCTCGGGGACAGCACGCCGAGGCTTCGTCGCTCGTCTGTCCCCGCTCGAGCTGCCGGCGAGCGCTCGGGTCAGGCTGCGCCGTCTGCGACCCGAGGCCGTGGTGAAGACACAAGCGCGCCAGCTCGTGGTCCCGCTGGCTGGTGGCGAAGACCCCGTCGAGGCCCTCACGGAGCTGTTGCGCCAGCTCGTTCCGGCCACATCCGGCTCTGGGTCGAAGGCCGAGCGCCCCGGTCGTGGCGCAGAGGCCCCGGACGATGAGATGACGGTGGGCGAGAAGGTACGGGGACCGAGATCGTCGGCCGCAGGGGCGCGCCGGTAGCATGCCAGGACTGGTGAAACGTCTGGCTGGGGCGACCTCGGACAAGCAGGCGCTGCCCCGGGGTTTCCTTGTCGGTCTTGTCGGACTGTTCCTCCTCGGCGTGGCCGGAACAGGCTGTGACGTCTCGCCCCCTGCGGCGATGGTGGATGGCGCGACGATCACGCAGAGCAAGCTCGACGCGCAGCTCTCGGACGTGGCGCAGAACCAATATGCGCGCTGCGCCGTGGAGCTCCAAGGGGCGAGCCTTCCGAGCTCGCTCACGGGCGCAGGTGGCTCGACGGTCAGCGCCGAGCTCGCCTCGTACGAGCTCTCCACCCTGGTCTTAGGCGAGCTCGTAGCCCAGGACCTCGCTCGCCGCCATCACTTGGTCAGCGCGTCTGAGTTGTCCGCGGCGACTGAAGACCTCGTGGCCCAGTTCGAGTCCTCGACTACCTCGACCACCTCGCCTTGTCCGGCCCAGGTGACCGGTCGGCAACTGCTCGTGGCCCTGCCACGGGAGTTCTCCTCCGAGCAGGTCCGCTACCTTGCTGACGAGGAGCAGCTGGCCGTGGCGGTGGCGCACTTGGACCTGAGCGCCTCCGCGCTCGAGCGCTACTACTCAACCCACCCCTCTCAGTTCGCAGAGGTGTGCTTGAGCGACATCGCGCTGTCCTCCCAAGCACAGGCCCAGTTCATACTCAGCGCCGTCTCCTCCGGCGCGGCGACGTTCGCGGGTGAGGCCCGACAAAGCTCGACCGACACCCAGACGGCACACAACGGCGGTGCGATCCCGTGTGTCGCGAGCTCCGAGGTGCAAAACCCCACGATCCTGTCTGCCATCGCCTCGCTCGTCCCGGGCCAGATCAGCCAACCGGTGGAGGCGACCACGTCCTCGGGTGGCACGGTGTGGCTCCTCCTCCAGGTGAACGCCAGGCCCGAGATGCCCCTCGCCCAGGTGAGGTCCCAGATACGCCTGATGCTGCTCTCGGGGCAGAGCGCCGAGCTGACTCGGGAGATCGACCGGATCACCTCTCGGGCGCGTGTCACGCTGGACCCGCGATACGGCAGCTGGAGCCGTCTTCGCGGAGTGAAGCCACCTGTTCCGCCAGCCGCCAAGTACGTGCTCTCCCCGGGGGCCGACCAGCCGGTGGGTTCTTCGTTGTCCCTCGGTGGCTGACTCCGCTGCCACCGAGCTCGCCCGGCTCGAAGAGCTGGTCAAGACCCTTCGGGCCCGCTGTCCTTGGGACCGTCGCCAGACCCACGTCTCGCTCGCACCCCACCTCATGGAGGAGACCTACGAGGCGCTCGAGGCCATCGAGGATCTCGGCTCGGCAGAGCCTGCCGTACCCACCGAAGTCGTGGCCCATCTCGAAGAGGAGCTCGGAGACGTTCTCTTCCAGGTGTTCTTCCATTCCGTGCTGGCAGAGGAGAAGGGCCGCTTCACGCTGGCGGACGTGGCCAGGGCCGTCCACGACAAGCTCGTTCATCGCCATCCTCACGTCTTCGGCGACGCGAGCGCAGAGACCGCCGAGGACGTGGCAGCCCGCTGGGAGGTGCTGAAGAGATCCGAGAAAGGGGACCGGGGAGTGACGGGCGGGATCCCCGATGCGTTGCCGGCCCTGGCGCTTGCGGCCAAGCTTCTTCGCAAGGCCGAGTCGCTGGACATGGACCTGCCTTCTGCCGCCGAGCGGCGCGCCATAGTCGTTGCGAACCTGGAGCGTCTGGACCGTGTCGGCGATCCGCGAAGATCCGACGACGGGGCGGATCTCGACGTTCGTCGGGGCCCGCCATCGAAAGAAGTCGAGGTCAGCTCCTCGGAGGAGGTCAGGGAGGTGGGCGAGCTGCTGCTGTCGGTTGTCGACCTGGCGCGCAGGATGGGAGTGGATCCCGAGACGGCGCTCAGGGCCGAAGCACGCAGGCTTCGTCGTGCCCTCGACACGCGCGAGCGCCTCGGGTCCCAAGAGCCGTCCTGAGAGGCGCAGGGTATTCCTGAGAGGCAATAAAGGCCGACTCCCCTGGCGCCCAGCTAGTAACTTCTACAACACCAATCACAGGGGCATCACACACCATGAGCGAGCGGTCATGAGCGAGATCGAGCAGGTGCACGCGCGCGAGGTCCTCGACTCGCGCGGCAACCCTACGGTGGAGGTCGAGGTGCTCCTCACCTCGGACGCGGCCGGGCGAGCGATCGTCCCCTCGGGTGCTTCCACCGGCACCCACGAGGCGACCGAGTGGCGTGACGGCGGCGAGCGCTACGGCGGCAAAGGTGTGCTCGGGGCCGTGGAGCACGTGAACGGGGAGATGGCAGAGATCCTCGTCGGCTTCGATGCCTACGACCAGCGGGGCGTGGACATGGCGCTCGTCGATGCCGACGGCACCCCGACGAAAGGCCGCCTCGGGGCCAACGCCGTGCTGGGACTGTCTTTGGCCGTGGCGCGAGCAGCGGCGACAGAAGCGGGGCTGCCGCTCTACCGCTACATCGGGGGTGCCAACGCACACGTCCTGCCGGTTCCGATGCTGAACGTCCTGAACGGCGGGGTTCACGCCCCGAACAACGTCGACCTTCAGGAGTTCATGGCCGTGCCCGTGGGGGCGGTGTCGTTTTCCGAGGCGCTGCGTTGGGCCACAGAGACCTATCACGCGCTCGCGAGCGTGTTGAAGGCGCGACAGCTCTCCACAGGCGTGGGCGACGAGGGCGGCTTCGCCCCCGACCTGGCGTCGAACGAGGCCGCCGTGGCGTTGTTGGTGGAGGCGATCCAAACGGCGGGACTTGTGCCTGGCGAAGAGGTTGCCGTCGCCCTCGACCCTGCGGCGAGCGAGTTCTTCTCCGACGGCACGTACAACCTTGCAGGTGAGGACCGCAGGCTCTCCTCCGCGGAGATGGTCGAGTACTACGTGGACCTCTGCTCGCGCTATCCGATCGTGTCGCTCGAGGACGGCTTGGCCGAGGACGATTGGGACGGGTGGACGTTGCTGACCGAGGCGCTCTCCGACACGGTGCAGATCGTGGGCGACGACTTGTTCGTCACGAACCAGGCTCGGCTCGAGCAGGGCATCGAAACGGGCGCCGCCAACTCGATCCTGATCAAGCTCAACCAGGTCGGAACTCTCACCGAGACGCTCGACACCATGGACTTGGCGAGGCGAGCGGCATACGGGTGTGTGGTTTCGCACCGCTCGGGTGAGACAGAAGACACCTTCATATCCGACCTCGCGGTCGCGACCAATTGCGGCCAGTTGAAGACCGGGGCACCTGCACGCTCCGAACGCGTGGCCAAGTACAACCAGCTGCTTCGGATAGAAGAGGAGCTCGGAGAGTCCGCCGCCTTCTTCGGGCGTGACGCTCTGCGGCTGTCGCGCGCGCACCAGAAGAGCCTGCGATGATCTCTCGAAGAGGGGGGCGCGCACGGCGCAACGGTGCGAAGCCTTCGGCGCGGCGCGTGGGAGGCGCATCGGCCAAGCGCGCACGTGCCCGCCGTGCAACGGTGACTTCGAAGCGCAAAGTTGTATCAAGCCGGTCCTCGCTACAGCGCCGAAGGGCGCGGGCACTGCTGTTCGGTTCGGGCGTGTTCGCCATCGTTGTGCTGGCAACTTCGATGCCTGTCTCGGCGTTGCTCTCTCAACACAACCAGCTGTCGTCAAGCACACGGCAGGTCGGCACGCTCGAAGCACAGAACAAGGCGCTCGAGCAAGAGGCTCAACAGCTGTCGGACCCCTCCACGGTGGCCGGCATTGCCCGGCGCGACTACGGGCTGGTGGCTCCAGGGAGCCAGGCCTACGAGATTCTTCCTGCCTCGGGATCCTCGATGCTTTCGGCCCAGGGTTCGGGTCACGTCCCGCTCGAAGCGCCGCCCGTGGCACCGGGCTCTGCGCGCTCACAGGAACTCCTGGCCGCAGGTACCGACCAGGGCGTTGGAGCCGGCGGGGGCGCGGTGTCGGCGGCGACGTCTTCGGCTGGTTCGGCGAGGTCTGGCAGGTCCGCAATCGCCGGCGGTCGACGCGCGACAGGACGGTCGGCCCGAAGCGGCATGGCGAGCGGCGGGTTCTGGACTCGCGTGGTGGGCACCCTAGAGTTCTGGCGATAGAGCCCACGTCCTCCGACCGCGAAGAGGTGGCGCGTCTGCTCGGGCGCGCGCCCTCAGGCGGGTTCTCGGTGAGCGTGCGACGCAGGGACGGCGCGCTCGCCGTCATTGTGAACGCGCCGCTCCTCGACGATGGCAGGCCGATGCCCACTCGTTACTGGCTCGTCGACCCCAAGGTACGCGAGGCGGTGAGCCGACTGGAGGCTTCGGGCGGGGTCAGGAGGGCCGAGGCGCAGGCCGACCCGACAGAGCTCTCGGCTGCACACGAACGGTACGCGGCCGAGCGCGACACCGAAGTACCCCGGGGCTATGAGGGACCGCGGCCCACCGGTGGGGTGGGCGGGACGCGTAAAGGGGTCAAGTGCCTGCACGCGCACATCGCATGGTTCTTGGCCGGAGGAGACGACCCGGTCGGCCGCTGGGCTGCGCAGCAGCTCGGGATCGATCGCGGGGACTATGTGCTGGAGCACGACGATGCTCCCTGAGGCGCCGGGGCCGGTCGCAGCGATCGACTGCGGCACGAACTCCACCCGCTTGCTGATCGTCGGTGTCGACGGCACGCTCCTCGAGCGGCAAATGCGCATCACCAGGCTCGGGGAAGGAGTCGACGCCACCCACGAGCTCTCGCCACGGGCCATCACCCGGACGGTCGAGGTGCTCGGCGACTACCGTCGGCTGATGGACACCCATCACGTGCTGCGTGCCCGGCTGGTGGCCACCTCTGCGACGCGCGACGCCATCAACGCCGAGGACTTCTTCTCCGCCGCACGGCGTGTGGTCGGCCTGCGCCCGGAGCTGCTGAGCGGGGAGGAGGAAGGCCGGCTGTCGTTTATCGGCGCCACGGCCTGTCTTGGGTCGGAGTACCGCGCAGCGGGACCGTTGCTCGTGGTGGACATCGGAGGCGGTTCCACCGAGCTGGTGACGGGGGAAGTCGGTGCCGCTGGAGACGACGTGGTCGCGGTTTCCCTGGACATCGGATGTGTGCGGGTGACCGAGCGGTTCCTGGTGCACGACCCGCCTCTTCACGAAGAGCTCATGGACGCTCGCACCTTCGTCGACGACGTTCTGGCGAGCGCACGGGTAGAGCTTCTGCGGTTGGCCCCGGGTGGGGTCGTGGGTCTGGCCGGAACGGTGTCCACTCTCGTGGCTCTCGAAAAGCGCCTGGATCGCTACGACCGGGAGGCAGTGCATCATGCTGTGCTCACGCGCGCCCAGGTCGAAGACTGGTTGAGCCGGCTCTCGACAGAGGACCGCACGGCACGCCTGGCGCGCCGGGGAATGGTGGGGGACCGCGAGGACGTCATCGTCGGAGGCGTGCTGATCCTTGCCGCCGTGATGGACGTCTTCGACAGGAGTTTCTGCCTGGCGTCGGAGGACGACATCCTCGACGGCCTCGCCGCCAGCGTCAACGCCGCGCAACCATCATGAATCCCCCCCAGCAGACGCGACCGGTGCCCGATGCTCGTTGGCTGGTACGCGGTCCGCTGAGCCGCCACCTGATCGGAGCTGGCCTCGATCTCGGACCGGGGCACGTGCCTTTTCCCGTCCCGTATCCGGGCACCCGAGCCTGGCTGGTCGATCGCTGGAGGTCCGTCGAGAACACTCGGCTCTTCGCGGAGCCGGAGATGAAGGACGCGGTGTTCCCCGAGCCGGACGTCATCTGCGATCTCGCAGCATCATCCTTGGACGCGTTTGGTTCGGCGAGCATGGACTTCGTGGTGGCCAGCCACATCATCGAGCACATGCCGAACCCGCTTGGCCTTCTCGAGGGTATCCACCGGGTTCTGCGTCCCGGAGCTGTGTTGGTCCTGCTGGTCCCTGACCGGCGCCGAACTTTCGACCGCGGCCGACCTCCGACCTCACTCGAGCACGTGATCGCCGACTATGAGCACGGCGACACGGTCATCGACGACGCCCACGTCGCTGAGTCGATAGCACACCTCCATGACGTCGAGGCACTTTCGGAGAACGAGCGCCAGCAAGTGTTCGCCGAGCACCGTGCCAGGTCTTTGCATGTCCACTGCTGGACACCGACGGAGTTCAACGAGTTGCTCGCGTACTCGATCGGTCGGTTCGGACAGACCTGGGACCTCATCGAGGCGCTCGTCTCCGATGATTGGGTCCCTGCCGGCATCGAGTTCGGGTACGTGCTTCGGAAGTCGACCGTGGAGCTCGGCCCCGAGGACCGCAGAGCCAGGTTCTGCTCCAGTTGGGAGGACCTGAGTGTTCACCGCAACGAGGTCCTCGTCTCACAGCGTGTCGACGCGTTCTCCTCTTGCGCTCGGGCCGGGACCCGCGCGGCGGCCGAGGGGCCTGCGCGGCTGCTCCATGCCGCTTACCGTTGCATTCGTGAGCGCATTCGTGAGCGGCTCGGCTGACTGCGCACTGCACCGACAGACCTTGTCCGAGCGAGTGGACGTGGGGGCCTCGGTTCGCTGTCCACGACGGGCGGTGCTCGCGAGTAGACAGATGCGGTGACGCCTCGCGTCCTGTACCTGGTGCACGGCCTGCCGCCCGAGGAGCACAGCGGCACCCCGCTGATCGCGCACGCTTACGCGTCCACTCTCGCAAGGCGCGGATGGGAGGTGGCGGTCCTGTATGCGGCCGGACCGGCTCTTTCCTGGCGCATGCTCGCCAGGCGACTGGCTCGCGGTCTCGGCCACGCCGGCCACTACCACGCCGAGGACCCTTACCTGCGGGTGGCGGTTCCCCGCACACCGTGGGTCGGCTCGGCATGGGCCCTCGAAGCCCCTTCGCACCGGCTCGGCCTGCACAGCCGCGAGGCCGTGGCTTTCAGCCGCTTGCTCGAGAAGTTCCGTCCCGACCTTCTCCATGTGGTCGACAACGTGAACCTGCCCCTCGACTTCCCTGAGCTCGCTGCCGCAGCCGGGGTACCGGTCGTGCGCACGGTCTCTTGTGCCGAGGACCTCTGCGCCTTCATCGCACCGGTGTCGGCGCTCTCGGGTCCCTCCGGGTATTGCGACGGACCGATCACCCCCGAGAGATGCGCGTCCTGTGTGGCGGGCGAACCCGGACGAATGCAGCTCCCGCAACAGGCTCTGGGCGCCTCGGGTGCTCGCGGGGGCGACGGCCCGGTGGACCCCGGGCTCGGGCTCGCCAGGCGTCTGCTGGAGCTCCTCGAGAGCAAACGAGCCAGGGCGGTGAGCCAGTTCACCGAAGTGTTCGACCGGGTGATCTTCTCCACGGAGGCCTTTCGCGACTACTTCTGCGAGAGCCTGGAATTAGAGGCTTCGCGCGTGCGTGTCGTCGGAATGGGGATGGAGCTCGGGGCATGGGCCGGCGCGCGCGCGAAGTGTCCAAAGGGACCGCACGAACCGGTCGTCTTCGCACTGGCCGGGGTGCTCGACCTGGCCAAGGGACAGGGCGGCGTGGTGGAGGCATTCTCCTCCCCGCCGCTGGCCGAGCGTCAGGACTGGCGGCTGCGTTTCTTCGGCGGCGGGGATCCCCAGGTCATCGCTCCCCTTCTCGGCAACGAAACCCCCGGGAGCCCAAGCCGTGCGCAGTGGTCGGGGGCCTACGTGCCGGGGGAGCTGGCCGACCTCCTCTCGCAGGTTGACGTCGGCTTGTCGGTATCGCGCTTCGAGACGTTTCACCGGGTTACCCGCGAGTACCTGCTCGCCGGGCTGCCGGTGGTGACGAGCCCGACCTTTGGCGCGGCGGACATCGTTCGTGACGGCGTCAACGGCCTGGTCTACGACCCGGCGAGGCCTGGTTCGCTCGCCGCGGCGTGCAGCGCCCTGCTGGACGACCGCCCCCGGCTCGAACGCCTTGCCGCGGGGGCCGCGGCCACTAAGGTCCGCTCGGTGGACGACGAGGTCGACGAGCTCTCGGCCCTCTACCAGGAGGTGCTGCTCGAGCACTTCTCGACGCCCGTCTGATCGCACAGGGCACCACCGGGTGAGCGGCACCGAGCGTGCGGCGGCTCGCAGTCAGCTCTCGGCGTGAGAGCGCTCCTGTCGGCGCTCACCGCGCAGGCCGATGGCCGACGCCACGTTCTCCACGAAGCTGTCAGTGGACCCGTATCGCATCTCGGCGTAATGCCTGCCCTGAACGCCGAGTTTGTCGCTCAGCCGAGGATCGAGCATCGCCTCTACACACCACAAGAGCTCTGACGGCTGCTCGAACCACAGCCCTCCCCCTGCCAGCGCGTGCTCTTGTGCACGGCTGGCTGCGGGGACCACGATCGGTGTCGAGTAGAGGAGGGACTCCAAGCACCGGCGGGCGAGGAGCCGTCCAGGACGAAGGTCCACCATGGCCCGGGCCCACGCCATGAGCCGCAGCAGGTCGCTACCTGCCGCGGCCGGTTGCGGGCGCCCGGCGATCCCGTTCAACGACACGGTGAACGAGCTCGTCGTTACCACGGCGACGTTCTGTCGGGCGAACCGTGCGCAAAGCAGTCTCGCCAGCGCTGCTGAGCGCTCGGCCGACTCCTGCGATGTCCCGGTCAGCACGAGGACGTAGTCACGCTCGCGGAGGTAGGCGTTCGGCTCGCGCAGGACGCCGCGGTTGGCGGACATCGGCAGACCGACGTTTCTCACCAACCCGTCGCCGTAGGCGCGCTCGAGCGTGTGCAGCTCGGACTCGGTGAAGACCAGCGCGGCCGCGGCGCGTTCGAACAACGGTGCGAACGCGGGAAAGACCATCGCATCCAGGTCGGTTCCGAGGGGGACGACGGCCAGGGGAACCTCCGGGTGCAACTGGTCGAGCATCCTTAGCGTGCCGACCTGGCGGTAGTCCGCGACGACTACCACCTGCGGACCGATCTCGCTCAAGACGCCGATGCCCGGTTCCCAGCACGCGGCGAGCTCCCCAGTGACAAGAGCCTCCACGACGCGCACCGCAGGGTCGTCGCTGCGCGCGGAGGTGACGAGCTCGAGGGGCGCCACGCGCCGCATGAAGTCTTGAGAGCCGCCAGCGGCGAGGACCGCATCCACCAGGACGTCGCGGCGTGCCTCGAGCGCCGGGTCCGGGGCCGAGCCGAGCTCGTGAACGGTGAACACCCCGTCGGCACGCCGCGCGGGGTGCTTTCCCTGTGGGGTGATCACATGCACGTCGGCGAAACAAGCGATGGCTCCCGCGACTTGACGAAGGGCCCAACCGGCCTCGCTTTGTGTGCTCCAGGTGCGCGCGAGGACCGCGACGGTCGGACCGTTTCCCCGCAGCGTGCCTCGTGCGCCGGCGACCGCCGTCACCAACGCACGTTCGGGTCGTCAGCGGTCACGATCTGATGCAGGATCCTCGCCTGTCTCGGCGATGCTGTCGTACACCAGGGCTGCGAGTCGTGCTTGGTTCTCTGCATCGGCCACCTGTCGCTCGGTGATGACCTGCGCCAGCTCGTCACAGCGCTTGGCCAGGGAGTCGTTCATCCGAACCAGGTTCGCCACGAGCTCGCGCTCGGCGTGAAAGTACGGTTGAAGCGCCCGGAAGACCAGTCCCCTGAAGCGGCGGGCGATCCTTTCCCTTGCTCCGCCCCCGGCTTGGTGAGGCGCGAATTTGTCGGGAAGCAGCCAGTTGTGGTGCAAGAAGGCGAGCGACTCTTCGTCGCGCATCGGGCGTTGTTGCCAACGAAGGAGCGCGTCAGAAGGAAGCAGCGGCTCCCAGCGAAGCGTTCGGTGCTCGTTTCGCAACCTCTCGAGCAGCTCCCTCGGGTCGAGATGTCGCGTGCTGGGTTGCCCCATGCGGACCTCCTGGCAGTCGATGCGGACAACCTCGCATGTTGCCGGGCACGCAGTCTATTCGCCAACCGATCGCCCGCTGAGGAGGATCTTCTCAGGGAGCAACGTGTGGCCGGTGGTAGTTTTTGCCGTGCGAAACTTAGATGACCGGGAGAGATCGCGTGCTCGGGCCCTCGACCCGGCGGGGACCGAAGAGGCCGCCCTGTGCTGGTCGGCCGACAGGGTCGTCGAGCTGCTACCGGCTCCCGAGCCTCCAGAGAAAGCTCGGCTGTACTGGGGGTTCGACGCCGGCTCCGACCCCGCCTACGGCCAGTGGCTGCGCGACTTCGAGCGCGACGCCGATGCTTCGGCTCGAGCCCTGCCATCTCACGGCCCTCTTGTCAGTGTCGTGGTGCCCGTCTACCGGCCGAAGCTGTGGTACTTCGAGGTCTGCGTCGGGTCGGTGAGAGCTCAGCGATACGAGAGCTGGGAGCTGTGCCTGTGTGACGATGCTTCGAACGACTCTCGGCTGAGCGCTCTGCTGGCGGATCTCGCTGACTCCGATCCTCGCATCAAGGTCCTCACGCGCCAAGAGAACGGTGGGATATCCAGGGCGACGAACGACGCGCTCAGCCTGGCGACCGGTGAGTTCGTCGCCTTCTTGGACCACGACGACGTCATCGATCCTGACGCGCTCGGCGAGATGGCTGCCGCGTTCGAAGCAGAGCCGGATACCGACGTCCTCTACAGCGACGAGGACACAACCTATGGCGAGGAGGAGGCCGTCGAATCTCCGCTGCGACGTTTCCGGCCCTGCTTCAAGCCGGACTGGGCGCCCGACCTTCTGCTCACGTACCCGTATCTCGGCCATCTTCTGCTCGTTCGCCGCGCTCTCGTGAGCGAGATCGGGGGGTTACGTCCGGCGTTCGACGGGAGCCAGGACTACGACGTGATGCTACGCGCCACCGAGCAAGCGCGCCGAATAGTACACGTACCGAAGATCCTCTACCACTGGCGCGCGGTCGCCGGGTCAGCGGCCGACGACCGCAACGCCAAACCGTGGGCGCACGTGGCCAGCAGGCGCGCCGTCGAGGACGCCGTGCGCCGTCGCGGCATCGACGCCGTCGTCGAGGACGGGCCGGGCCAGGGCTGGTACCACGTCCGAAGGCGCGTCATCGAATCACCTTCGGTGACGATCATCATCCCCTTCCGGGACCAGGCCCAGATGACCGCACGGTGCCTGACTTCGCTCGGGGTCGCACCTGGGTACGAGAACTTCGAGGTGCTGTTGGTCGACAATCAGAGCACGGAGCCCGAGGTCCGGGCGCTGCGCAAGCGCTTGCAGCAGGGGGCTGTTCGCGTGATGGATTTTCCCGAGGAGTTCAACTGGTCCGTTATGAACAACATGGCTGCCTCGAGTTGCGACTCAGACCTCCTGCTGTTCATGAACAACGACATGGAGGCGATCAAGCCGGGATGGCTTCGCGCCCTCGTCGAGCTGGCCCAGCGCGAGGACGTGGGTGCGGTGGGAGCGCGTCTTCTTTACCCCGACGGAGTGCTCCAGCACGCAGGTGTCACCCTCGGCTTGGACAGCGTCGCGGGTCACCTCTTTGCCGGCATGCCCGTGGGGAGGGTGGGCTACATGTCGTGGGACCGCGTCGTCCGGCCCTACAGTGCGGTCACGGGCGCTTGCCTCATGAGCAGCAGGAAGGCCTTCGAGGAGGTCGGTGGTTTCGACGAGAACCTGGAAGTGGCCTACAACGACGTCGACTACTGCATGCGGTTGCTGGATGTCGGCTACAAGGTCCTCTACACGCCTCATGCCGAGCTCGTCCACTACGAGTCGGCTAGCCGAGGTATCTCCGGCTCCTTCGGTGACGCCCGGTACTTCTTGGGAAAGTGGGGCCGGGAGCGATTGCTACACGACCCGTTCTACAACCCGAACCTGAGTCTCTTCGGCACCTGGTGTCGTCTTCGCCATCGTGACGACTTGCAGAACTGGGAACGCGGCATCGACACTTTCACCCGTGAGCTGCCTGGGGGAAGGTGACTTCCGGACGGGCAACTCGCATGTCGTGTTTGACCGTCATCTCGCAGAGGCTATGGATGTCGTAAGGCATGATCCCCCCGTCTGGCGGTGACACCCCGGGGCGTGCCTAGCATCCGACATGCCGTATGTCGCGCGGGCTCTCATGGGTGCTGGGCCACCGCAGGCCGCCTTCGTGAACGTCCTGGTAGGGCTCGGAGAGGTGCTCGGACGATGATCCGTGCCGCCCGGGTGGCGCCTCTCGAGCTTCGCGGCTGGAGGGTGACCCTTCGTACGCTTTCCGAGGGCGACTACGAGGCTTGGCACGAGGTGCGCGCCCGGTGCCGTGACTGGCTCGTACCGTGGGAGCCGCGCCCTGAGGGGGGGCTTGCCACGCCGGAGGACCGCTCCAGCTTCTCGGTGAGATGTGCTGCCAGAGAGCGCGAACGGCAAATCGGGAGCGGTTACGGGTTCGGGATATTCGTCGAGGGACGCCTCGCGGGTGAGGTCACGCTCTCGTCCGTCCAGCGAGGACCTTTCCAGAACGCCTTCATCGGGTACTGGGTCGATCGCGCCCATGCCGGGAACTCGCTCGCGCCCGAGTCGGTGCTCCTACTGCTGCGCTTTGCCTTCGAGGAGCTTGGTCTTCACCGAGTGGAGATCGCCATCGTCCCGCGTAACCGCCCGAGCAGGCGCGTCGTGGAGAAGTTAGGTCTGCGCGAGGAAGGCGTGGCCCTGCGTTTCTTGGAGATCGACGGCCGGTGGGAGGACCACCTTCGCTACGCGATCACGGCCGAGGAGTGGCAGACGCGTCGCGAAGAGCTGAGCATCGCGTGGTTGAAGCGGTGCTGAGACACCTAGGGCAGGTGCCAGTAGTCACGCGCCAGGACGTGTCGCCGCGGGGGAGTGGCGGAAGAACTGCTCGATGTCGCTCTCGTAGGTGTACGAGGGCTGCGCCTTGTGCACGCTTCGGCGAAGACGGAGGGAGCGGACGAAGCTGTCTACAGTCCCGGCGGTCGAGTGGAGGCAGCTGAAGCCGGTCTCAGAGATGCGCGAGGTGTCCACTCCGCGGCCGAAGCGCAGCAGGCTCTCGAGCTCGGGCGGGAGCTCGATCAGCCCCAGGCGAACCAGGGGCGCGGCCGCGACACGTGTCGCGACCGGAGAAAGGTGCAGGCGGTGGGTCCCGCAGATCGCCGTGACCTCGCTCCAGGGCAGCTTGCCCTCTCCTGCGACGTTGTAGATGCCGCGGACGCGGTTGCGCGTTACGTGCTCCAGGCAGCCAACGACGTCACCCTCCTCCACGAACTGGAGCAACGGGTCGTATCCGGCCACCGAGGGGCACCACGGCCGCGAAAGGTTCGAGCTGATGGGAGTGACGATGTTCGTTCCCAAGACGTTCGCAAAGCGCAGGAGGCTGACCACCATGGAGGGATTGTCCTGCGCGAAGTCACGGACGAAGCCTTCGACCTCGATCAAGGACCGCTCGACCCTCGTGCGCGCGGCCGAGGTGCGAGACGTCTCTTCGCGGAACCACGTCGGGTCGGTGGAGGCAGAGCCGTAGACGAGGGTGGAGGACTTGACGACCACCTGGCGGACAGGCGAGCCAGGCTGACCTGCGGCGGCGAGCAGGTTCATCGTGCCGATCACGTTGATCTCGTGCATCTCGCGTCCCGAGACCCGGGTTGAGTCCACGACCAAGAAGGTGTGGACGATGGTGTCCACCTGGGTGGCGCGGACGATGCGTGAGAGGATCGAGTACGTTTCGTCCGCCCGCACGAACTCGGCACGCTCGAGGGCGACCGAGGGCTCGTGGGTTCCCACGCCCAGGATCATCTCCACCTCGGGGTCCGACTCGAGGGCCTGCGCCATGCGCCCGCCCCAGAACGAGTCGAGCCCGGTGATGAGGACGCGACGGGCCACTACGACCGGCTCCGCTCAGCCGAAGAAGACGTTGCGCCGCTCGCGCAACATCTCGTAGAGGCTTTCCTGCAGGTGCAGCCGGATGCTCTCGGCTTCCTCCATGACCCGGCTCTTCGAGTAGCGCTCCTGGCCGGGAGGAACGTCGAAGGTGACAGGGTCCAGGACGCGCAACTTGAGCTTGGACGGGAAGTACAGCAGCAGCCCGAGGGGTCCGAAGACCAGCACGTTCGCCGTGACCGGCACGTAAGGGACCCCGAGGGCACGAGCGAGCGTCGGCAGTCGGAAGATGACGGGCATGGACTCCTCGGCTCCCACCACTGCGATGGGTATCACCGGTACCCCTGCGCGCATTGCGATCTCGACGAAGCCGCCTCGCCCGAACCGCCTCAGGCGATAGCGGTCGGCGTAGGTCTTGGAGGGGCCCTTCGTGCCCTCGGGGAAGACCACGGCGAGCTGACCCTGGTCTTTCAGAAGGCGCAGGGCGTTGTCCGGGTGCGCGGGGAGGCCGCCGACGCGGGCCCACATCGTGCCCACCCACGGCACCCGGCGGAAGATGTAGTCGGCCATCCCGTAGACCGGCCGCCCGAGCTCCACCTCGATCCCGTGCATGATCGTCGGCGCGTCCGGGGGGAGAGCGCCTGCGTGGTTGGCCACGAGCAACGCACCGCCGGTCTTCGGGATTTTCTCCAGGCCCTCCCATTCGGCGCGAAACCAGTGCTTGTACACCGGTGCGAAGACCCGACGGGCGATCGAGCGCATGTGCTCGGAGCGACCCCACTCGTCTACGTCGGAGAGTCTCGCCGTCGGGGTTGCAGCATCTTTCAGATGGGGGAGCGCGACCAGCGCGGCGCGCGCGGCGCGCTCGACGTGTTGCGCGACCTGCCTGCTCGCTGGCACGCGATCATGGTACCGGGTGGGATCCGGCGTCTCCGAAGAGCGTGCTCGGCGCTCAGGGACGGCCGGCACCCACGAGGCCCCCGGTGAAGAGGGGATCGAAGGACACGACGGTCCCGGTGTGCGCCGCCTGGATGATCGTGTTCGCTCCGTAGGGGCCCGATCCCACGTACATCACGACATGGTCGATGGTGTTGTCGCCGTCGAGGTCGTAATAAAAGAGGAGGTCTCCGGGCTTCACCTGGGCGAGGGGAATGTGGGTGGTCTCGCCGTACTGGATGGCAGCCGAGTGGAGCAGTGCCACGCCGGCCGCCCTCCAGGCGAGCATCGTGAGGCCCGAGCAGTCCACGCCACTCTCGCTCGCCCCGCCCCATTGGTATGCGACGCCCAGGTACTGCTCGGCCGTGTGCAGCGCGACAGCCCCGGAGCCGGCCGGGGACTGTGTCGTGCCGGTCCCGACCGTGCCCGCGCCCCCGGTTTGGCCCGCCGCCTGGTTCGCCGCGTTCGTGGCCGCCACCGCCGAGCTACCTCCTCCGAGGGTCTGGGCCACCTGGGCCGCCTGGGCCGCCTGGGCGACTGCCTGCTGCTTTTGTTGCTGGCTTGCAGCGTTCGCAGCGGCGGTGGCCTGCGCGGCCGCCACCCGCGCGGCCTGTTCGGCTACCAGCTGGGCGAGGTTCCCCTTCACGCTCGTGAGCGTGGCCTGGGCCGCGGCGCTCGCCGACTCCGCCTCCTGCTGGGAACGTCGCACCTCGGCAGCCTGCGAGACGGCCTGTTGCTCCTGGGCGTGGAGGGCAACCTCGGTGGCTGACAGGCGTCGCTCGGTGGCGTCGAGCGTCGCGATGTCCTGGTCGACGTCGCCGATGGCCGTGGCCTGGTACTCGTTGTGGAGCACCGAGCGGTCAGAGGTGGACTCGAAGAGGGAGCTCAGACGGCTGGCCGGCGCGTCGTAGATGTATGCGTTTATGGCGTCGATCTGCAGTTGGTGACGGTCCGCCGCGAGGCGTCGTCGGCCCGCCGCGAGGGCCGCGTCGCTCTCGGCGATCTTGGCCTGAACCTGCGCGAGGTACACGGTCGCCTGGTCGTAGCGCTCCGAGAGAGCGCTCATCTGCTGCTCCTGGGAGGCGATCTGGGCCTCGAGCGCCGACACCTGCGCCTGGGCGGCGCCCAGCGCCGAGGAGGTGGACGTTGGTGGCTGAGAGAAAGAGCCCGGAGCCGCCTCGGCCGTGCTGGCCAGGACCGCAGCCGAAAGGATTGCCGCAATCAGGACTACCCTGACTCCTGGTTTAACAACAGCCCCGATTGCCACTTTTGCAACAATAGTTAACATGGTTCTCTCCGAGAAGAGGATCTCGGCGCGAACCGGATGCTTGACGACCCAACGCGGGCCCTCTACCGTGCGCCGGAGCTTGTATTCATCGGTGTCGGCTCGGTGCCGGGCTTCCTTGAGGCTCGACGAGCACGATGTTTTCGGGAGGCCGGCTTCTCACCCGTGCCGGGCTGAGCGGTGAGCGACATGTGCCTCTGTGGGAGGCACATGGTGAGCCGGAGCGATGGTGTGGTGGCTGTTGGGGCGGGACTCCTGCGGGGAGTCTCAGAGGGTGACCTGTGGGTGTTTCGCGGCGTCCCGTACGCGAGCTCACCAGGAGGAGCCGGCCGCTTGCGCCGTCCGCGCCCACCGACTTCGTGGATCGGGGTACGCGACGCGCTGTCGTGGGGCCCTATCGCCCCCCAGCCCCCTGCGATGCCCGGCCTGAGCATCCCCAACGATCCCAGCGCCTCGGACGAGGACTGTCTCAGCCTCAACATCTGGACGCCAGGCCTCGACGACCGCAGACGGCCCGTCCTCGTGTGGGTTCACGGGGGAGGGTTCACGACAGGGTCGGGGTCCAGCGCCATCTACAGGGGCGATCGGTTGGCTCGGAGGGGCGACGCTGTGGTCGTCACTCTCAATTACCGCCTCGGGGCGCTTGGTTTTCTCGCTCATCCGGCACTCGGCGACGAGAGCGGCATGAGATGCGGGAACTGGGGTGTCTTCGACCAGGTCGCTGCGCTCGAGTGGGTGCACGAGCACGTAGGAGCCTTCGGCGGAGACCCACAGAACGTCACCGTGTTCGGTGAATCGGCGGGTGCGATGAGCATCGCGTTGCTCTTGTCCTCTTCGGTTTGCGGCAGGCTCTTCCACCGCGCCGTAGTTCAGAGCGGGCCACCCGCAACAGCCAGCACCGAGTGGGGGGCACGACGCGCCGAGAGGCTTGCCGAGCTCGCCGGGGTGGAGCCTGCACGCGGGCTCGTCCGAGAGTCGCTCGAACGGCTCGAAACGCAAGAGCTGGTTCGTGCGACCCAGGATCTGGCCAACGAGGTGTCGAGCGACGCCGGGCTTCCGCTGCCTTTGTTGCCGGTGGTGGACGGCGAGCTGATCACCCAGCCGCCCGCAGAGGCGATATCCGAGGGTGCCGCGGCTCGTGTTCCGTTCTTGATAGGCACCACGCGCGACGAGGCGGCTCTCTTCATGGAACTCGATCCCGCCGCGCAGGACCTCGACATCGGTGGGGTGGTTCGTCGCGTCAGGAGGATCGCCACGAAGGACTCTGCGCAGACATTGGTCGAGGCGTACCGCGACGCTCGCGAGGCGCGCGACGAGCCGGCGACCCCACGCGCTCTGTTGACCGCCATCACCACCGACTACGTGTTCAGGCTTCCTTCGCTCGCGCTCGCAACGGCGTCGTACAAATACCAGCCCGGGACGTTCGCGTACCTCTTCACCTGGGAGTCGCCTTTCCTCGGCGGGATCTTCGGCTCGCCACACGGCTTGGAGATACCTTTCGTCTTCGGCACCGTGGAGAACGAGGTGATCGGCAGGTTCAGTGGTTCGGGGCCGAGAGCCTTCGAGCTCTCCGGGGGGATGCAGGAGGCGTGGTTGGCCTTCGCCCACACCGGCGACCCGTCCTGTGACGCCCTTGGCGACTGGCCGGCCTACGATCCCCTGCGCCGCCCGACGATGGTGTTAGGTCCCGGGGGAGGGATCGAGGACGACCCGCGTTCCCCGGAGCGCCTTGCTTGGGACGAGGCTGGGATCGAGATCGCCGGCGGTTTCCATCACGAGGTGCAGCACGCCTGAGGCGCGTGCTCACTGCGTGCTCGCGGGGGCGTAGCCCAACGGCAGAGGCAGGGCGCTTAAAACGCCCACAGTGAGGGTTCGATTCCCTCCGCCCCCACGAGGTGTCATTTTACGAAACCTCCGATGCGCACCTACACCATCGTCGTGGAGCCCGAGGAAGGTGGGGGCTACCTCGTAGCCGTTCCATCGCTCCCTGGTTGCTTCACTCGTGGCAGGGCGATCGAGGAGTGCCAGGAGCGAGCTGTCGAGGCCATCGAGGTTCACATCGCCGGGCTGCAGGCCGATGGTGAGCCCGTGCCTGAGGAGGTCGCGGCACCGCAGCTGTTAGCCGTTACGGTCGCGGGCTGACACTACCTGTCGCCCGACCCTTGCCGAACCACCGTGTTCGGTGGGGGTAAGCAGACCGGCAGGGCGCCTACCCGGCAAATGGTTTCGCTGAAGCCGCGTCGTTATGAGCACGATCCGGGGCTCACGTGGACGTTCACGTGCGAGTTGTCTTGGTTTACGACCTCGACGGTGTCCGACCCCGGCTTCGAGACGATGGTCCCCCCCGACACGTTTGCACAGTATCCATGCAGGTAGTGCCCCGTTCGAGGCACGACGATCAGTGTGGGCGCTTTCACTGCCGGGTCGGGTGTGTAGGACAGGTTGAAGGCTCCGCTCGGCGCGTCGAACGACATCGAAGTCGGTGATCCGGCGACGGCTTGGGCAAAGACCTGGGACAGAGCCAGTGCAGTCGGCGTGAGCTTGTCCGAGCCTCCGACGAGCGCTTCGTCAGAGCTCCCGGTGGGATCCCCGTAGAACTTCCACTGCCAGTACGCCCAGCCGACGAGGTGCTGGTTCGCCGTCGCGGTGACGGCCTCGACCAGTGAGGGGTTCGACGTCGCGCCGAACTCTCCCATGAACCACGCAGGCCCTGCAGCTTGTTGATCCGATCCGAGAAGCACCCGTTCGCCTGCCCGCCGGGACACCGTCGTGGTCTCGTGGGAGACGCACGCGGTCAAGTCCGTCGGGTCGCCTGTCACTGCGCTTCGGTTCGGGCAGTAGGCGTGGAAGTTGAGCACGAGATTGGGGAGGTCCATCGGCCCCACGTAGTTTGGACCGTCTCGACTCGAGAAGATGTCGGGCTCGTAGAAGACGAGGTGCCGGGGGTCCGCCGACAGGATCGCGGGTATGAGACCGATCTTGGGATCCCCCCGCGGGCAGCTGACCAGCAGGTTCCGGTCTCGTTGCGACCCGGCCGGGCGGTGCCGGTGTAGAGGCACTCGATCTGGGCGTCGAGGTCGTGTTGTTGGACGTCTTGGGTCACGGTCGAGAACGGCTCGTTGATCGGGTCATAGCCGACGACCCAGGGGTCCGAACGGAAGAACGACGCCACCGCTGTCCAGACGCGGTCGTACTCACCTTGGAGGTCCCCGACGACGTCGTTTCTCCAGAAGTGCTGGAACGCAACGTTGAGCGCGGGACTTGTGTAGGTCCGGGACCACCGTCCGGGCATAGAACCGGTAGGCAGGCCGTCGGTGCACACTGCCCACGCCGGCGCCCCTTCACCCCCGAACAGCTCGCTGTAGACATCCTGGTGCATATCGAGCAGCGTGTAGATATGCCGGCGACCCAACATGTCCACCGTGTGTTTCAGGTTCGACAGGTAGGAATCGAGGACCGTCTGGTTGAACTGCCCAGGGTTGCCCGGCGGCCCAGGCCGGCAGATCGCCGGATCGTTGGGTCCTGCGGTGCCGGGCTCCAGACCTTGCCAGACCATCCCGAGGCGGACGACGTTGAACCCGAGGGCGGCGATGCGGCCTGCGTCTCGCTCTGAGAAGTTGAAGGGCTTGCCCGGTGCGGGGAACAGCTCGAAGGGTGCACGTTTGTAGACAGCGTTGACCCCGTGCAGTATGACGACGCGTCCGAACCGATCCCGTAGGAACACGCCACCCGGAGCGGAGATGACGCCAGAAACGAACCTTTGTCCCGGTACCGACAGTGGGCTGGGTGGCTCGTTGTCGCCGGAGAGGAGCACGGGTACCAGTACTAGGGCGAGGACCAATACCCCGATAACGACAATCGCCGCCCGCCGGTTGTTCTTGTGGCGGAGCATCCTCTACAGTGCCACCTCCGTACCTTAGCGATGCGGTCCGTATCGATCGAAGCCGGGCAATTCATCGACGCCGAGCTGGCCCAGCGGGCAGGCGTTGTCGACGTGCCGCCGCGAGAACGCGTTGTGAGGCTGAAGCCTTTCTTGATGAGGACGAGGGCCCATGCCTCGCCAAATCGTCTTGTGTCCAGAACCCGGTCAAAGGGAGCTCGTTCTGCCCGCCCTCAGCGTACGTCTCCAAACGAGAGCGGTCTTCTTCCGACAGCATCTCGACGGCGTCGAAGAAGGCGTCGATGCCGCCGGCGCGAAGCGTGACATCGCCTTCGCTACCGCGCTTGGGTAGATGTGACGTGAGGAAGACGACGGGTGCCATGCCATTGTTGGCCAGGACGTGCGCGCGCCCCAAGCACTTCCACACGGTGTCGGTGCGGCGCAGCCCACCCCGGGTCGTCGTGAACGCCCCCGACACGTCGAAGTACCAAAGAGCGCCGTCGTGGTCGTTTGCGATGAAGTTCACTGTCAATCCCAGGCCGCGAAGGCGGGCGTGCCTCGCAACGATCACGAAGCCGGCCTCTTCGAGGACACGCCCGGCAATGTCCTGTACGGCCTTGCCTTCACGCGTGGCCCTCGCCTGGAAATTCTCATCACTATCGGTGCTCGACGCCGGCGCCCCGTTCGTGGCGCGTCGCGTCCTACGTCCTCGCGATGACACGATTTGCGGTGGTCTGCTGGTGAGCGCTCGCACACGCGACCGAGCGATGTCAACGTAGGCGGGATCGAGGTCGTACCCCACGTACCGCCGGCCAGCTTTTGCCGCCGCCACCAAGGTCGATCCTGATCCCATGAACGGGTCGAGCACCAGATCGTCGGTGTAGGTGTACAAGTGGATCAGGCGCTCGGGTAGCTCGACGGGGAAGGGCGCTGGGTGACGCACCCGTTTCGCGCTTTCCGGGGGCATCTCCCATACGTCGAGTGTCGCTGCCATGAACTCGTCGCTGGACAGCGAGTTCTCGAAGGGCAAACCTTGGGTCTGACGTTCCTTCACCGACAGGGCACGGTCGAAGCGGCCTTTGCTGGCGATGACCACTCGCTCGGTGATGTCACGTAGCACCGGGTTCGCCGCGCTTCGAAACGATCCCCAGGCGCACGAGCCGCTGGCGCCTTCGCCTTTCTGCCAGATCACCTCGCCTCGAAGAAGGAGGCGTAGATCGTCCTGGAGGATCTTTATCACGTCCGCCGACAAGCTCCGGTACGGCTTGCGGCCCAAGTTGGCGACGTTAGCGGCGATGCGCCCTCCCGGTTCGAGTTTGCGCTTGCATTCTGCGAAGACGTCTCGCAAGAGGTCCAGGTACTCGAGGTACGAGCTTGGGACGCCTTGGCGGTCGAGCTCCTCCTCGTACTGCTTGCCGGCGAAGTAAGGCGGCGACGTGACGACCAGCGCCACGGAGCCGTCATCGACAGCGTCCATCTCGCGGGCATCCCCACAGATGAACGCATCGTCCAACGGTCGGGGGGAAAGGACCTTTGCTTCGGTGGTCAGCTCGGGCGGTTCGAACCGGGCGTAGAAGGCCTCTGAGTCGTGGGCTTCGCGTCGGCCTACGCCAAAATTCGACGTCGACGTACGTCTGCGCTTGGTCATCGGCCCATCCTCGCGGGACGCTACTTAGGCTTCAAGTACTGGTGGTGAACCTCGTCGCTGGCGATCTTCTCCAGAGCATCGACCAAAGAGGCGAGCTGGTGGCGGCTCAAGCGGTCGACGAAGTGCATGCGCACCTGTTCGACGTGGTCCGGTGCCGCGCCTTGGAGTCGTCTGCGCCCCGCGGGTGTGAGCCTCGCATAGCTGCCGCGCCGGTCGGTGGGGCAGCGTACGCGCGCGACAAGCCCAGTGCTGACGAGGCGGTCGAGGCGGCGGGTCAGCCCGCTTGGCGAGAGCAAGAGCCGCTCGGCCAGATCGCTCATGCGCAACATGCCGTCTTCGGTCTCCGACAGGTGCACGAGCACCCCGTAGTCCGCCAGCGACATCTGTTGGGCGGATTGCAGCTCGGTGTCGAGGCGCGACATGAGCCGCGAGTGGGCACCGAGCAGGGCGCGCCACGACCGTGACTCGAGCTCGTCTAGCCAGCGTGCCTCTTGCACAGTCAGAGGGTACCGGTTCTTGTGCCTGCAAACGATCTTGCGGGTTGCAGCTCCCTGGCTTCTACGCGGTCCGCGGGTTCGTGGCAGTGTCGGGACGGACAGAGCCGACAGATGCCGCCGTAGGTGGGGTCGCACGCTCGGCCTCATCCGCCGGAGAGGCCGCGGTTGCGTTTACGCTGGCATCTTTGCGCCGTTGACGACGCCACAGCAGCGCGATCGCCGTCACCCCGGCGCCGAAGAGGACGAGCCCTGCGGCCTCGACGGCCACCGAACCCTGCGGAGAGCTCTGCCGCAGGAAGACGAATTCCTCGAAGAACCGTCCGAGGCCCCATAGGGCGGCGGTGGCGGCCATGACGAAGCCTCTCGGCCGCTCGCGGTACCGGCGCTCGATCAAAAGGAGGATGCCGAAGATCACGAAGCTGTCGATGGACTGGATGATGGGGACCGGAACACGCCGTCCTTGCTCCCCGGCGTAGTACATGCCGTACCAGGCGGCGGTCCTCGCGCCGCCGCCGGCGAACATGAGCTGGGGACCGAGCAGGCGACCTACCCCCCACGCCGCCATGAGCACCGGCGCCACGAGGTCGAGGCCCTTCGTGACGCCGAGCTCCGGGCAGCGGTGCCGGGCGATCAGGACGCCGGTGGGCACACCGAGCAGGAGGCCACCGAACGAAGAGAGCCCGCCGTGCCAGACGGAGAGGATCTCTCCAGGGTTGGAGCTGTAGTAGGAGAGGTCGGAGAGCACGTGCACCATGCGGGCGCCGATGATGGCCGCCACCACGACCCAGAGGAACATCCCCGCGAGCCAGCGAGTCTCGTACCCGTTGTCGCGCAGACGGCGCTCGAAGTAGCGGTAGGCGAACCAGAACGTGATCGCCAGCCCGATGCCGTAGGTGTGCACGAGCAACGGCCCGATGTGGAACGAAACTGGGATCGGCTTCACGAGGTCCCCAGGCTAACGCCCTGTTTGGTCGTTTTGTCCGCGTTGGTTCTAAGGTCCCGTGCAATGGGTGCGCTCGATCAGAAGGTGGCGGTGGTGACGGGGGGCGCCTCGGGCATCGGCCTGGCAAGCGCCACGCGCATGGCGGGTGAAGGTGCGAAGGTCGTCGTTGTCGACGCGGACGGTCCGGGTGCTGAGCGCGCCGCGTCCGAGATCGGCGGTGTGCCGGTACACGCGGATGTGAGCCGTCGCCCGCAGTGGGACGCCGTTGTGGACGCCGTGCGGTCTTTGGGCGGCGTGGACGTCGTCTACCTGAACGCCGGTGTCGGTACGGGCCAGAGAGAGCTGGCGCTGCTCGAGGACGAGCAGTACCGCCGGATCATGGGGGTGAACGTCGACGGCGTGGTCTTTGGTGCGCGTGCCCTGCTGCCCGAGCTCGAGGCGCGCGGATCCGGAGCGATCGTCGTCACCGCCTCGCTCGCGGGGATCATGGCGTTCCCCCCGGATCCCGTATACGCTATGACCAAGCACGCTGTTGTGGGCCTGGTGCGCTCGCTCGCCCCGTACCTCGCAGAGAAGGGCGTAACGATCAACGCGATCTGCCCGGGTCTGGTCGACACCCCCCTCATCGACGGGAAGATACGCGACGCGATGGCCGGTTCGGACTTCCCGCTCATACCCCCGGGATCGGTGGCCGAGGCTGTGCTAGCTGCTGTGGCCGGTACCGCGACCGGCCAGGTCATCGTGGTCCAACCGGGCAGGGCTCCGGTGCGGTACCGCTTTGGTGGGGTTCCGGGGCCGCGCGTTGCCGGTGCTGCGGGGACGACCCCCCCGATTGGCTGAGCGACCAAGGCCAACGTCAGGCTCCCCCCGACGCGACCTGAGCCTCGGCAGCACGAAGGAGCCCTTCGGCGCGCCGAAAGCTCGCTTCGCACGGATAGCGTCAGCATGTGCACCCCATCGAGCGGCTGCGGTATGTGGCCCGGACCGGTCGGGCAGACCCTTCGCAGCTCGCGGCACAGGCGGCATGGGCCCTCGCCGACCTCGCCGAGCGCGAACCACCCGCGCTGGTCCCGGCATGTCACCGGCTGCTCGATCGCCAACCCGGTTGCGGACCGTTGTGGTGGCTTGCAGCGCGAGTGCTGAGCGCGGGCGATCCCGCTTCCGAAGCGCATCGGTGCGCGCAGGATCTCGAGGATGACCCGACTCGAATTCTGATGCTCGAGGCTCTGCCTCCCGGAGCGCACGCTGTCCGCAAGGGAGCGATGAGCGAGCTGTCGAGCGCCGATCTCGTGGTGGTGGTGGCTGAAGCGCTCGGCCCGGGCGGGATGGTGGCCGACTCTTCGTGCGGCGCCCTGCTCGACGCGGCGCGCGTAGCCGAGGTGCCGGTGTGGGTGGAGTCAGGCATCGGGCGTGTGATGCCGCCGCGAATCTGGGAGGCCATGTCCTGGCGCCTGGGAGCCTCACGCATGCAGGGCCGCAAAGCGGTTTCTTCGGGCGCTCACGCGCACAATGTGCGTTTCGCCCTCACCAGGGGTAACAGCACCCTGTTCGATCACCGTGGCATGGAGAAGGTGGTGGGCCCCACCGGAGCGCAGCCTCTTGCGGTCGCCCTCGCCGGCTGCGACTGTCCTGAGCTGCCAGAGCTCTTGGAAGAGCCGTAGCACGAAGCGTTAGCCGTGGGGGTTTCGACGGGTCCAGGGGCGCCAGCCTCGAGGCGATATCGGCTCCGGCTTGCGGTTTGTGACGCCTGATAGCCTCCGCGAAATGGGCGAGATGATCGAGTTCCCGAGCAACGGGTCCGCGGGCCGAGGTTATCTGGCTTGCGCGTCGGGAGGTGGCCCCGGAGTCGTCGTGATCCAGGAGTGGTGGGGACTCGTGCCGCACATAACGGACGTCTGCGAGCGCTTCGCCTCCTCGGGGTTCACCGCTCTGGCACCGGATCTCTACAGGGGCAAACAGGTGACCGAACCGGACGAGGCGGGCAAGGCGGCGATGGCGATGAAGGCGGATGTCGCGGTGCGAGACATGTCGGGAGCGGTAGACGAACTGCTCAAGCACGCGACTGGGAACAAGGTCGCAGTGGTGGGCTTCTGCATGGGCGGAGGGCTCGCGCTCACCCTCGCCACTCGCCGGCCGGATGCAGTGTCGGTGTGCGTTCCGTTCTATGGCATCTCCATGCGACCGGACCTGCAACCCGACTACTCGAAGCTCGACGCTGCCGTCCTCGGGCACTACGCGGAACTCGACGAGTACTGCCCACCCGACGCGGCGCGCGATCTGGAGGCCCGGCTGCGGGGTTTGGGCAAGGAAGCGCAGATCCACATCTATCCCGGCGCCGACCATGCTTTCTTCAACGATACGAGACCGGAGGTTCACAACGCCGAGGCGTCGGCCCTTGCCTGGCAACGCACCCTCGACTTCATGCGCTCGCATCTCGGTTGAAGCGCGCGTCGAGGAGCATCTAGGTGCGCAAATAGGATTGGTCCATGTCTGAACGCAGCCGTAACCTACCTCGCCGATCTTGTTTTTCGACTCCGGGCTCGAACCTGCGGTTCCTGGAGAAGGCGCCGAGCGTTCCGGCCGACATGTCGTTCCTCGACCTCGAGGACTCGGTCGCACCGCTGGAGAAGGAGGCTGCGCGCGCCAAGGTGGTCTCGGCCATCCGCAAGCAGAGCTGGGACGGCCGTGTCCTGTGCGTGCGGGTCAACGCGTGGGATACCAAGTGGACCTACGGCGACGTGATCGAAGTNNCTCGACGAGATCATGTTGCCGAAGGTGCAGTCTGCTTCGGAGATCGTTGCCCTGGACCTGTTGCTCAGCCAGGTGGAGAAGACGAGCGGACTTCCTCCGCGTCACATCGGGATCGAGGCGCAGATCGAGACTACGCGCGGTCTCATTGCCGTTGACGACATCTGCGCCGCGTCCGACAGGCTCGAAGCCATCATCTTCGGCCCGGCGGACTTCGCCGCCTCCATGGAGATGCCGGTACTGACAGGAGGGGTGCAGATCCCCGAGTACCCTGGCGACCATTTCAATTACGTGTTTTCGCGGATCTTGATGGCGGGCAGGGCGAACGGCTTGCAGGTGATCGACGGTCCGTACCTGAAGGTGAAGGACATCGAGGGCTTGCGCGACTTCGCCCAGCGCACGCGTATCCTCGGCTACGACGGTAAGTGGGCACTCACCCCGGACCATGTGACCGCTCTGAATGACGTTTACTCGCCTACCCAGGAGCAGTTCGACCAGGCGTGGGACATCCTCGATGCCTACGAGAAGGCCACTGAGACCGAGCATAAGGGTGCTGTGATGTTCGGGGACGAAATGATCGACGAGGCGAGCCGCAAGATGGCGACGAAATTCGTCATGCGCGGCGAACGCGCGGGGCTACGCCACTCGAAGGGATGATCCTGCTACGTGACGGCGCGTTCGAGGAGGCGACGGGCCACCACTTTCAAGGCCAGGGTCTCGTCAGCGCCTTCGAAGATCGAAAGCACGCGGGCGTCGACGAAGTAGCGACTCACCCCATATTCTTCTGCGTACCCCATGCCCCCGTGGACCTGCATGGCTTCGCGCGTGACCCATTCAGCCGCCCTGCAGACATAGGCCTTTAGCATCGAGGCCTCGAGCGATCCTTCGCCCTTCGCCATGAGCCGTGCCACCTGGTACGAGAACTGGCGCGCGGCCTGAACGAGCACGGCCATCCTGGCGAGCTTTGCACGAGTGAGCTGGTACTCGATGATCGGTTTACCGAACACCACCCGACTGGTCGCGTAGTCGAGAGCAGCTTCGTACGCGGCCTGCATGACACCAAGCGCGCGGGCAGCGGTCTGCAGCCGCCCGTTCTCGAACCCCTCCATCTGCAGGTAGAAACCGCGGCCCACCCCGTCTTGTCCACCGATCAGGTTCTCGGCCGGCACGAACCAGTTCTCGAAAGCGATCTCGTAGGAGTGCATGCCGCGGTACCCGATGGTGTCGATCGGTCGCCCCTCCATGCGTCCCGGCGGGTCGCTGCGCGAACCGGCGGCAGGGTCCTGGACGAGCAGGAACCCTCTTCCGTCGCCTCGCTCTTTCTCCACGACGAACAACGAGAGGCCACGATGCGCCTTGGAGCGGTCGGGGTCGGTGCGCGCCAGCAGCATGAGAACTTCTGCGCGCGCGGCGAAGGTGCACCAGGTCTTCACTCCGTTTATTAGCCACCCGCCTTGTGTGGGGGTGGCTGAGGTGATCACCGCTGCCACGTCCGAGCCGAAGTCGGGCTCGGTGACCGCCACCGCGTTCATGACTTCGCCCGTGGCCAGCTTGGGCAGCCATTTCTGTTTTTGGGCGTCAGTGCCGCCTGCCACCAGCGCACGCGCCAGGATCTCCGGGCGCGTGATGAGCGAGCCGCCGGCACCGAGCGAGCCCCACGACAG
Source organism: Acidimicrobiaceae bacterium (assembly GCA_003139255.1). Lineage (GTDB taxonomy): Bacteria > Actinomycetota > Acidimicrobiia > Acidimicrobiales > UBA8190 > Bog-564. The sequence continues at coordinate 29,138 of PLIG01000086.1, forward strand.
CTCCTCCGTGGCGACCACCATCCCCAGATAGTCGCTCTCGCCGCCGGTGGCGAAGCCGCCGTACTCCTCGGGGATCGACAGTCCGAGCGCCCCCATCTCGGCGAGGCCGGAGATGATCTGCTCGGGGATGTCGTCGTTCGCGCGGTGGATGTGCTCCGCGCGCGGGCGCAGCTGGTCCTCGGCGAACCGGTGGAAGGTCTCCCGGACGAGAGCGAAGTCCGGGTTCAGGTGACGCTCACCTTCGACTCCGCACAGCGAAGCCAGGAAGCTCGGGTCACGGTATGTCGAAACGAATTCGGCAGCCGGCGCCATCCATCCGGACCTCGCGCCCCATGATGCCTCTCGCCCCAGCACTCGCGCTGCAAGGTCGCCAAGCACGTCGGCGACGAACGCACAAGCGATGCGTGCCTCTGTGTCACCGTGCCGCGCGTACTCGAGAGCTGCTTCGGCGGTGCTTACCCCTGCAGCGGCGTGGGCGAGGTCGTAGGCGACCACCTGCTCCGAATCGAGGTCGGCGCAACCGGCCAGGACCCGCGCCGCTCCTGTCACCAGCGAGCTCGCCAGCCCGACGGCCTTCGCCGCCTCTTCGAGGTCGGGCGCGCCGCGTTCGGATGTCGCAGGACCGGCCACGCCGGAAGGCTATTACAGGCCTGTTCAGCCGGCGCGGCCTATGACCGTGACTAGCGGTGGCAGCACCACCGGATCATCCCCCGGGTCGACACCGGTGAGCGATCGCAAGTACTCCGAGACAGGTCCGGGGCCGGCACCTGCCGGCGCCTCGGCCCAGGCGTCGAGTATCTCCAGGCCTGTCTCCCTCGCGAGGGCGGGCAGCAGCGCGCCCACGTCGGGATGGGGCGCATCAGGCATCGACATGGCCTTTCCACCGACGCGCCCTGCCGAGGTTATGGGCTCTTGCGCTACGAGGAACCCTCCGGGCTTCACCGCTCGGCGCATGCGCCCCAAAACCACAGAGGGCTCGACAACGTGCATGAGAAGGAACCGGCAGAACGCCAGGTTCACGAGTTCTGGAAGCAACAGGTCTTCTCCGGCCTGGGTGATGGCCAGGACCTGGCTGTGCGCGGCTGCCGCGGCCGCGGTCTCATCACGTGAGCGCGGGTCACTGTCGACCGCGTAGACTCGTCCGGAGACGCCGACGATCTCGGCCAGTGCCACCGAAACGTCACCACCGCCCGCTCCGACGTCCACACAGCGCCAACCGGGTCCGACGCCAAGGCGCTCGAGAGCGGTGACGAGCGGGCGCCGGTAGACGTCGTCTCGCAGCGCGTTCGGCACGTCTGAACGCTACCCGGGTCGGTCTTGCTCGCGGCTTGGAAACCCCCTGGTGCTCGCATCGGCTGTAACCTCGCCTTGGTGAAGGTGACCATGCTGCTGTGCGACGCGGCCCAGGTGGCCGACGGGAAGCTCTTCGTTCTCGGCGGAGGCTGGTCGNNGACGCGGACGGGCGCCCGGTCATGGTGGAGACGCCCGACGGGACCCATCCTGTGGAGGTACGCGGTGAGTTCAACGTGTCACGGCCGAGCACCGTGCCGGAGGGCACGCCTATCGACGTGGCTCTAGCGGTGAATCTGGGTCCCCTACCCTTGGAGCCGGGCAATCGTTTCACCTGGCGCCTGACCATCGACGGGAACGTCGAGGAAGGCTGGGCGCTCGGCTTCACCACGCGTCCACGCCCTGCTGCTGAGACTTGAGTGCCTCGTCGACCGGCAGCTCACGTCGAGCCGCAAGGCGGTGGCAAGAAGGGACCCGGGCGAGGCGCCGGAGACCGGGCCTCGGAGCCGTCGGTAGAGTCGACTGCCATGACCGTCTACGAGCGCCCCTTCGGCCGCTGCTTCGAGGATTTCGAGATCGGCGACATCTACCGGCACTGGCCGGGCAAGACCATCACCGAGTACGACGACCACCTTTTCTGCATGATCACGATGAACCACCATCCGTTGCACACGAACGAGTGGTTCGCCGAGCACGAGACGGTACAAGGTCGCAACGTCGTGGTCGGCAATCTTGTTTACTCGCTCGTGCTCGGCATGAGCGTCCCGGACGTGAGCGGCGCGGCTATCGCGAACCTCGAGGTCGAGTCGCTGGTGCACCGTCACCCCACGTTCCACGGCGACACGATCTACGCGGAGAGCCGCGTCGTGCATAAGGTCCCGTCGTCCTCGAAGCCCGATAGAGGCGTCGTCACCGTGGAGACCAAGGGGTTCAACCAGCGCGGCGAGGAGGTCTGCTACTTCCGCCGAAAGGTCATGGTGTGGAAGCGTGGCTCCGCACCTGCGCGGGCGCGCCCTTACCCTGACGACATCTGGTCGTGACGCCCGAGGGCACCTTGGTTGACGAGAGCGCCGCTTGCTCCACTCCGAGTGAGTAGCGTTTCGGCCCGTGCCCACCATCGTTCCCTCCGAGGTGATCGCCGACGTCGTGGTGATCGAGCCGGACGTCCACGGCGATGAGCGTGGCCGCTTCGTCGAGACCTACCGCCGGTCGTGGTTTGGGCTCGGCCGTGAGATGATCCAGGCAAACCGTTCGGAGAAGCAGGCAGGTGCCGTTGTCGGGTTGCACTACCACCTCCACCAAGCCGACTACTGGTTCCTTCTCAGGGGGAGGGCTCGAGTCGTTCTGCACGATCTGCGGGTGGGATCCCCCACCGACGGCGCGACCCAGGTTCTCGAGCTCGACGGGGCGGTCGACCGCGGCCTGTTCATCCCTCCGGGGGTGGCCCACGGGTTCTCCTCTCTCACAGACGTTCTGCTGTGGTACCTGGTCGACGGGTACTACAACCCGGCTGACGAGCTAGGAGTGGCGTGGGACGATCCGGAAATAGGCGCTGATTGGGGCATCTCAGACCCGGTGCTGTCCGATCGCGACCGCGCAAACCCTCCTCGATCCGCCATCGAATCCGCTCTGAGGCCTCGGTTCGGCCTTCGCACGTGACCGAGCACACGGCATGCGCGAGGGAAGACCCGACGCGATTCGAGAAGCCGAAGCGATGGTCGGAGCGGTCGACCGTGCGGGTCGGTTGGACGCGAGAGACGTGAGGCGGCACTCTGGCACTGTGGATGAGTCGCGGCAATGGGTCGAGTTCGGTCGTTGGCTGACCGAACAGCGCGAGGAGCGCGGTCTTCGCCGTCGCGACGCCGCGCGCCGGGCCAAGATCTCCGAAGCGCTGTTGCGGGACCTTGAGACCGGTCGCAAGGAGGCTATCGGTGGGATCCGGCTGCTTCCGAACCCGAGCCACGACGTGCTCGAGCGTGTGGCGAGTGCGCTGGAGCTGCCGGTCGAGGCCCTCCTCGCTCGCATCGGGCGCCCGACCGTAGGACAAGGTGGACAGCCCGGCGCGCTCTCACGCGGCGATCACCGTCCCGAAGAAGACGGATCGGTGCTGGCGCTAAAGCTGCGGCGCCTATCCGAACGCGATCGGCTCATCGTCGAGCGCGTAGTGGACGCAATGATCGAGAACCAGGACGGCTAGCGGATAAGCAACTCGGGGAGTGGCCGAAACCTCACGCCAGGGGCTGATTCGGTCTCTTTTCGGTTGGTGTTCGGCTGCCGCGGAGGAATCCCTCGCGCTTCGTGTACCCGCGATACCCATTGGCTCCTGGATTGGGTTGAATAGTGGTGATGACCGTTGTGCTCGTGGTAGGTGCGATCGCCGCGCTCGGAGCCGTGGTCGTAGGGGCCACCTGGCGTCGCTCGTCCGACGAGCGGCAGTCGGTTCGGGACTACCACCAGACCCTGGAGACGCTCCGGCATCTTTCAGATCGCAACCTCGGCAATGGCGTTCGTGAGACGCCCGGTCAGGCGCCTTCGGGTTCTCAGAGGCAGCCCGGTCCTTCGCGGCGCGACCACGAGCCCGTGCAGGGCGGGTCACGGACGACGGGTGGCCCTGCTCGGGCGGCCGACCCCCAGGTGACGGTCGGCACTCCTACGGACAGCGGTTTTGGAGCCCAAACCCCTTCCCGGTCGGAGACCCTGGTCGGCAGGTCGGGACCTGCTCGAAACGGCAACGCCGCTCACATAGCGGCGCGCACCCGGGACGTCGGCGTCGACAAGACGATGCTGTTAGGGGACGACGACGCCGAGCCCTCGCCGATCGCACCCTCTGCCACCGTCTCTGTGCTGGCATCGGGCCGGGCCTTGTACCGCCAGAGACGACCGGCTCACAGTGGCAGTCCCCTCCAGCCAAGGAGAAGGAGCCTTCTCACCGCGCTGATCGTGGTCGTGTTGGTCGCCGTGGTGGCAGTGGCGCTAGTCCTGGCTCTCTCGAGCTCGTCACACAGGCGCGGCGGTGCCAACTCCACTCACACGACCTCGGCACACTCCTCCACGCCCTCCACCAGGTCGGGCTCGTCGTCGCACAAGCACAAGACCCCCACCCCCGCGTCGCAGACTCTCCAACCCACCACCTCGAGCGTGACAGCCGCTGCGTACGCGGTACCTGCCAGCGCCTACACCGTCGGGCTCTCGACGTCGGGTCCCTGTTGGGTCCTCGCCACCGCGATGGTCACAGGCAAGGTGCTCTGGACAGGGACGATGGAGGCAGGTGAGAGCCAGCAAATCCCGGCGACGGGCAGCCTCTTGGTGCGGCTCGGCGCCAACGACGTCACCGTGTCGCTCAACGGAGAGCCCGTGACCCTCCCGGCGGGACACCAGTCCCCGTTCGACCTGACCTTCCAGTCAGCCTGATCCGGCCTGCGATCGGCTTGGGGCCTGGATGTATGTTCCGGCTCCTCCAGCGCGCCGCCGGTGCAGGCGGTTGTTACTATGTAAGTAGGAGAAATTCCCACTAGACGGGTCACGATTGCCGGGAAGGGCACTCCCCCCCGGGGTGATCGAGGCCAGGGGTGAGCCATGGCTAGCACTGAGATCGATCTGGGCCGCTACAAACTCGGCTGGAGCGACGTCGAGGACTACGTCTTCAAGCCGAAGAAGGGCCTCTCCGAGAACATCGTGCGCGAGATATCGGAGATGAAGGGCGAACCCAAGTGGATGCGCGACTTCCGCCTGCGGGCCTTGAAGAGGTTCTTCGCCAAGCCGATGGCGCCGTGGTTCGCCGTCAACATGCCGGACCTGGACTTCGACGACATCTACTACTACGTGAAGCCGATGCAAGGACAGGTGAAGGACTGGGACGCCCTGCCTGAAGCCATCAGGAACACCTACGAGAAGCTGGGCATCCCCGAGGCGGAACGCAAGTACTTCGCCGGAGTCACCTCACAATATGAATCCGAAGTCGTGTACCACCGCAATCGTG
>PLIG01000159.1:0-31199 GCA_003139255.1 Acidimicrobiaceae bacterium
CGACGTTGATGACGGCCACGCCGCCGGCCAGCTTGGCGAGACGCTCTTGGAGCTTCTCGCGGTCCCAATCGGAGTCCGTCTCGTCGATCTCGCGCTTGATCTGGGCGATGCGACCCTTCACGTCCTCCTCGGAGCCCGCACCTTCGACGATCGTCGTGTCGTCCTTGGTGACGATCACGCGGCGCGCCTTGCCGAGCAGGTCGATCGTGGCGTTCTCAAGCTTCAGACCGATCTCCTCGGAGATCACCTGGCCCCCGGTGAGGGCCGCCATGTCCTGCAACATCGCCTTGCGGCGCTCGCCGAAGCCGGGAGCTTTCGCCGCCACCGAGGTGAAGGTGCCGCGGATCTTGTTGACCACCAAGGTGGCCAGCGCCTCGCCTTCCACGTCTTCGGCGATCACGAGAAGCGGCTTGCCGGTCTGCATGATCTTCTCGAGAACGGGCACGAGGTCGTGCACGGCGCTGATCTTCTGGTTCACGATGAGCACAAACGGCTCGTCGAGGACCGCCTCCTGACGCTCGGCGTCGGTAACGAAGTACGGCGACATGTAGCCCTTGTCGAACTGCATCCCCTCGGTGAACTCGAGCTCGAGGCCGAACGTGTTCGACTCCTCGACAGTCACCGTTCCGTCCTTGCCGACCTTGTCGATGGCCTCGGCGAGGACCTCACCAATGGAGGCATCCGCGGCCGAGATCGAAGCGACCTGCGCGATCTCGGTCTTCGAGTCGATCTCCTTGGCCAGCTTCTTGACGTGGCCTACTACGGCCTCGACACCCTTCTCGATGCCGCGCTTCAAGGCCATGGGGCTCGCACCGGCGGCCACGTTGCGCAACCCTTCGTGAATGAGGGCCTGTGCCAGCAGGGTCGCCGTGGTGGTGCCATCGCCGGCGACATCATTGGTCTTCGTCGCCACCTCCTTCACCAGTTGGGCGCCCATATTCTCGAACGGGTCCTCTAGCTCGACCTCGCGCGCGATCGTCACGCCGTCATTGGTGATGGTGGGCGCGCCGAACTTCTTGTCAATGACCACGTTGCGGCCCTTGGGNNCCTTGGGGCCGAGCGTGACCTTGACGGTGTCGGCGAGCGCGTTCACCCCAGCTTCGAGCCCGCGGCGCGCGTGCTCGTCGAACTTCAGAATCTTCGGCATCTCGCGCCGCGGCTACTTGTCGACTTTGGCGAGCACATCGCGGCCCGAGAGGATCAACAGGTCCTCACCGTCCACCGTGATCTCGGTGCCGCCGTACTTCGAGTAGACGACGGTATCGCCAACGGCCACGCCGAGCGGTACCAGCTCGCCGGTGTTCTCGGCGCGCCGGCCGGGGCCGACGGCGAGAACCTCACCCTGCTGGGGCTTCTCCTTGGCGGTGTCGGGGATGACTAGCCCCGATGCGGTGGTCTCATCGGACTCGCCGGGACGGACGACGATCCGGTCCTCGAGGGGGTGGAGCTTCATGACAGGCGGGCCTCCTGTGGGCACGTGGTTAGCACTCTGACCTTGCGAGTGCTAACACTACCGGGACGAAGCCGCACAGGCAATCGCGCCGTTCGGGCCAGGGGCAGGTTCAGGGCAGCAAAGGTAGGCGCAGGTTCGGCTGGGCACCCGTGTCGAGGGGGCTCGGCCCGCGTTGGCGAAGCTGAAACCACCCGGCCGCCGCGACCATCGCCGCGTTGTCGGTGCACATGGCCAGGCTAGGCACGTACACAGGCAGCCTGAGCTCCTCGCAGGCTGCGCTGAGCGACGCCCGAAGAAGCTCGTTGGCCGCGACCCCGCCGGCGAGGCACAGCCCACCCGCACCCACATCTTCGGCGCCGCGGAGCGCCTTCGCCACGAGAACATCCACGACCGCCTGTTGGAACGACGCCGCCACGTCGGCGTTCGAAGCCTCGGGAGACCGGCGCACCGCGTGGACCACGGCGGTCTTCAACCCGCTGAAGGAGAGGTCGAGCCCTTCATCGAGCATGGCTCGGGGAAAGGCGAAAGCTTGGGGATCCCCCGAAGCAGCCGCAGCCTCGATGGCCGGCCCCCCCGGATAGCCGAGCCCGAGGAAGCGGGCCACCTTGTCGAACGCCTCACCTGCAGCGTCGTCGAGGGTCTGGCCGAGCTGGCGGTAGCGACCCGGCCCTTCCATGGAGATCAGCACAGTGTGCCCGCCCGACACCAGCAGCACCACGAGCGGCCAGGGAAGGTCGCGATGGTCCAGCAGAGCCGCGAAGAGATGGCCCTCCAGATGGTTGACGCCCACGAACGGGAGCCCCCAAGCGAGCGCCAGAGCCTTGGCCTCGCTCACACCCACGAGCAGGGAGCCGACGAGGCCCGGGCCCACAGTTGCGGCGACAGCGTCGATCGCGGGCACCTCGGGCGCCTGGAACGTCAGCCCTGCCTCTTCGAGGGCGCGCTGCACCACGACAGTGAGGACCTCGAGGTGAGCACGGCTCGCCAGCTCTGGAACGACCCCGCCAAAAGTCGCGTGGACGTCGACTTGGCTTGCCACCACCGACGAGCGGATATCGCCACCCCCGATCACCACCGCGGCCGCTGTCTCGTCACACGAAGTCTCAATGCCAAGCGTTACGCCGCTCGCGCCCCACTCGATCATTGTGGCGCCCTGAGCCGCGACTCGATCCCGCTCAACCTGTCGGAGTAGACGGGGGAGTCGATGTCGCGTACCCACATGACGATGGCATCCTCCCCGGTTTCGGGGTAGTAGTTCTTGCGCACACCTGCCGGCGCAAAACCGAAGCGCCGGTAGACAACGTGAGCCGCAGTGTTGCTCACCCGCACCTCGAGGGTGAGGTGACGGGCCCCGAGCCCGGGGGCAGCACGAGCCAGGTCGAGCAGCAGCAAGGTCCCGATTCCGCGCTGCTGCCAGCGAGGGTCGACGGTGAGCGTGGTCACGTGGCCTTCGTCCCCTACAAGCATCAGCCCGCAGTAACCCACCACCATCGGACCGATGACGGCCACCGTGTACCTGCGCGAGGACCTCTGGGCGATCTCGGACAGGAAGAGAGTTGCAGACCACGGCCGGGGATAGGCGTCCTCCTCTATACGCACCACCGGGCGAAGGTGCCGGCGTCGAAGCGGCACGATCTGCACCGCCCCGAGCACGTCCGGTAGGCGGCCGCGGTCTTCAGCCCCGCCGTCATCGTCGGGGACCCCCGAGGAGGCGGGACCCAGGATGTCGCCTGCCACGGTCAGATCACCGTTCGCGAGCGCTCGCAGGAAGTAGGCGCTGCTCCCAATGGATGCGGGCGTCGGCGTCGCGCAAGTAGGTCGGAGCGATCTGCGCCCCATCGATCCCGAGGCCGGCACCGAGACGGGCCACGCCAATGACCGCAAGCACCTCTACCGGCGGGTTTGTGAGCGCGGCGGACGCCAGCCTCGCCCCCGGCAGCTTGCCGAGAACCTCTGCGTAACGCATTGCCCCGTCGCCGCCGAGCACAAACGGCTCTCCAAGCCTCGAAAGGGAGCCCGCGAGGTCCTCCGGGGACGACACGAGATCCTCTCCGACCTGCACGGCGCCCACGTGTCCCACCTGCACGGCGCCCACGTGCGAATCGTCAGCGACGCGAAAACACGCGGAGAACACCTCGCCTCGCTTGGCGTCCACGACCGGCACCAGGAGGCTTCCGGCCGCGGCGCCCGCACCACAAAGAGCCTGAGCCAGGACCTCGAGGCTGGTGGTGGGCACGACGGGTATCCCGAGCGCGAAAGCAAGCGCCTTTGCCGTCGCTATCCCTACGCGCAGTCCCGTGAACAGCCCGGGGCCCACGTCAACGCAGACACCTTTGAGGGAGCGCAGAGGCGTACCGGCGCGATCGCAAACGAACTTCACGGAGGGGGCGATCGACTCGGCGTGTTGACGTCCTCGTGACGTCGCCGCGGTCGCGATGACACCCACTTCGTCGGCAAGCGCCACCCCGGCCAGCTCCGTGGCCGACTCCACAGCGAGGACGAGCACGGCCCCTACACCTCCCGAGCGCAGCGCGCGTGGACGACGCGCCACGGCCTCAGAAGCTCGACGAGCTCTTCTCGACGCGACTCCCAGGGCCCAGTGAGTTGAAGGGACACGGACCGGTCGTCGGGAGTCGAACCGTGGGCGAGGTTCACGACCAGAGCGTCGCGGCCGAGCACCGCGCCTGCCACGTCGCCCCACTCCACAACCGCGACCGCGCCGTCCTCGAGCATCTCCGCGATCGCCAGGTCCGTCACCTCTCGTAGGTGGTCGAGGCGAAAGAGGTCAGCGTGCACCAGGTTCCTCACCCTGTGGGGATCGGCGAGCTCTCGGGCGTCTGTGATCGTCGGGTAAGTCCTTACGAGCGTGAAGGTTGGACTGGTGACCGGCTCGGTGATCCCGAGCGCCTCCGCCAGTCCCTTCGTGAAGGTGGTCTTCCCGGCTCCGAGGTCGCCGGCCAGGAGCACGACGTCACCGGGTCTGAGCACACGGGCAAGTGCGCCGGCGAGGTCCATGGTCTGGTCGGCCGAGGTGGTACGTGCAGTGATCGCAGCGGGAGCATCCTCGGGGACGCCGTGTCCCGGCCCGGACGCTGCGTCGTAGGTCACGGGGCGGCGCCGGCCAGAAGCCGCTTCGCCCGTACGAAGTCCGCCCGCATCTCCGCCACTATCTCCCCACCACCTCGCAAGGCCGCGGCGGGATGGTACGTGGGCACCAAGTGGCCCCCCCGGAACGGGTAGGAACGGCCGCGAAGACGGCTGATGCCCTCTGAGGTGTGCAGAAGGCGGCGGGTGGCGAAGTTCCCGAGAGTGACGACGACGCGCGGGGCTACAAGCTCGAGCTGCGCTTCGAGATACGGGCTGCACGCCTCGATCTCGTCGGGAAGGGGATCGCGATTTCCGGGAGGCCTGCACCGGATGACATTCGCCACATAGCAGTGCTCTCGGGTCAGGCCGATCTCCTGGCGCATCAGACGGTCCAGCAGCTGGCCCGAACGACCGACGAAGGGCAAACCCTGACGGTCCTCTTCAGCCCCTGGACCCTCACCGACGAACATGAGATCGGCTTGCGGGTTGCCCATGCCGAACACGACGTTGGTCCGGTTGTCGGCCAGTCGACAGCGGGTGCAGGTAGACGCCTCAACTGCGATCTCAGACAGCGTGGGCACCCGCCGATGGTATCGCCAGGGCGTTGGATCGAAGTGGCCGACGAACCTCGAGACGGCGACACCGTTCCCGACACTGCGCGAATTAGGAACGGCGTTCGATCTTGGCAGAGAACTCGTCGAGTAAGCGAGAGAACTCGTGAGGGCGCTCGATCATCGGCATGTGTCCGCACCGAGCGAGCTCCGCCAGCTGCGCGTGTGGGAGAGCCCCGGCCATGCGCCGCGCTGCACGTGGCGGCGTCAGACGGTCGTGTGATCCGACCACCACGAGCACCGGCTCATCGATCGATCCCAGGCTCGCGAACAGATCGAAGAGCGCCAGGGAAGGCAGGAGACCGGCCAGGGTACGCGAGGAGGTTGCCGTGTACAGGGCCTCCACGAAGCGAACCTGCGCCGGCCGCGCATCACTGCCGAACCCGAACCTGCTCGCCCAGTAACGCAGATCCTGCGAAAGCACGCTGGGTACACCTACGCGACTAGCGAACAACGCAGCGCGCGCCGAGGCAGGCGCGGCCACGCGCGCCAGGCCGACCCAACCGGGCATCTGGAAGAACGGTCCTGCCAAGGTCGATGCGAGGACCATCCCGGTGACCCGGCGCCGGATCGTCTCCCGCGAGTCCTCCACGAGCTGCAGCGCGACCATGCCGCCCATCGAATGGCCCACGAGGAGCACCTTGGAGAGATCCAGCTCCTCGAGCACGGCGGCGAGGTCGGCCGCCAGACGGCGAACACCAAGAGCGCCCACACCGGGCAGCGACTTGCCGTGGCCGCGGTGGTCGATGGCAATCACGCGGTGTCGGTGAGCGAGATCGCGAAACTGATGTGCCCAGATCGAGGAATCGAGCAGGAACCCGTGAAGCAGCATCACCACCGGGCCCGTGCCGCCTTCGACAACATGGATACGACCGCCGTCCTCGGCTTCGACGAAGTGGTGCAGGAGGTCCCCCGGTAGCCTCAGGCCCTCGGACTCGATGTCCTGCTCGATGGTGGCCGCGCGCGTGACGCTGCGGTGCTGCAGCACCGAGCCGACAGCGGCCACGGCGCCCACCCCCAGAGCCAGTGCCCCCGCAAGCCGGTGAGGGTGACCCAAGGACCCTTCTTCGATCACCTCGCAGGCTCCTGTGCTCTCGCGCGCCTCACCGTGCAACCTCCTCGCACCCGCTGTCGACGACGATGCGAGGGACCCGCGGGCCGATGCCGCAGAGAACCTCGTAGCTGATCGTCCCGAGCAGGTCGGCCCAGTCCCAAGCCGTGAGGCGCTCGCCCCCCTGCGTCCCGATCAGCACGACATCGTCCCCCACCGAGACCTCCGCGTCCGGACCGCAGTCGACCATGATCTGGTCCATTGTGACCGCCCCTGCCAGTGGCCGGCGACGGCCACCGATGAGCACCGTACCCCCCTCGCTGAAGTAGCGCCTCGGGATCCCGTCCGCGTAGCCAACCGGGACAGTGGCAACGACAGACGGCACCGGCAGCGCGTACAAGCGCCCGTACGAGAGGCGCTCGCCGGCTTCGAGGCACCTGACGTGGGAGACCTCCGCCCGAAGCGACAGCGCCGGGCGCAGGTCCGCGTATCTGGTTCCTTCGCGGTCCATCGAACCTCCAGCACGCTCGCCGACGTCGACGAAGGCGTCTTCGAACGCCGGAGAAGGGAGCACGCCGAACAGGGCGATCCCGCAACGCACCATGTCGAGGTGAGACTCCGGGAAGCAGATCGTGGCAGCCGAGTTGGCCGCGTGAGCAAAGGGGACCTCCACCCCGCAGTCCGCGACCACACGTCGCAGGTCGGAGAACAAACGGAGCTGCTCGACGGTGAAGTCACGGTCTTCCTTGCTCGTGCCGTCCGCCACCGCCAGGTGGGTCCACAAGGCTGCGAATTCCAGGTGGGGCGCCGCAGTCACGGCCGTGACGGTTCGCGCGAGCTCCGAGGGGTCGACCCCGACGCGGTGCATCCCCGTGTCCACCTTGACGTGGACCGCGATCGTGCACCTTGCGGCTACAGCCGCTTGCTCGGCAACCTCCACACCGGTGAGCGAGTAGACGGTCGGGGTCAGCCCGCTGGCCACCGCCTGCCTCATCGCTTCGCGCGAAGGCTCCGACAGGACCAGCACGGCAGCGCCTATACCCGCCTCGCGAAGCGCTATACCCTCCTCCACGGTCGCCACTGCCAGCCAGGTCGCTCCGCCTTCGAGCGCGGCGCGTCCGACGGCGACGGCACCATGCCCGTAGCCGTCTGCCTTCACCACTGCACACAACGCCGCCGGTGAGGCGACTTGCCGCAACAGCCGGGCGTTGTGCCTCACAGCGGCGAGGTCTATCTCGGCCCACACCGGCCGCAACACTCGGCGCGTCGGCACGACGACGTCGGGGTCAGTCTCACCCACGTCGCGTTCCCGACAGCCAACACGCGACCAAGTCAGCCACGTCGCCGGCCACGAGCCCCTCGGCACCGCCCAGCTCTGCAGCGCGCGCGTGCACGTGAGCGGCGAGCGCGGCCGCCTCGAGAGGTGCCAACCCTCGCGCCAAGAACGCGCCGATAACCCCCGAGAGCACGTCACCAGTACCCGCCGTGGCAAGCCGCGCCGACCCGGCCACCGCGAGAAGGACACGTCCACCGGGTTGTGCAACCACCGTGGTGGGGCCCTTCAGCAGCACCACCGCACCGCTCGAGCAAGCGAGGCGCGTGGCATCGCTTATACGGTCCTTCCCCGGCTTGGAGCCCGTCAGGCGCGCGAACTCCCCGTCGTGGGGCGTGAGCACGACGTCGTGGATGCCCCGGGCGCTGCGATCTCGGACGACACCTGCGACGTCCTCGCCGGTGCCCAGTGCGAACAGCCCGTCGGCGTCGACCACCACCGGTACCGGCGCTTCGGCGACCAGCCGCCTCACCTGCGAGGCGATGTCCTCCCCCCGACCGAGACCCGGACCGACGACGAGAGCCCTGCACCTCTCGGCCAACTCGAGCGCCGCAGGAGCCCACTGCTCGGCGGGGAGCACCACGCCAACAGCCTCGGTGGCACCGAGCTCGGCGAGGTCAGCCCCCGGCACCCCGAGTCGCACCATCCCGGCTCCGCCCCGGTAGGCACTTCGCGCGCACAGCTCCGCGGCGCCTGTCATCCCCGGAGATCCGGCGACGACCGCGATCGCCGACTGCCACTTGTGTGCAGCGCGCTCGCGTGGCGGCAGCATCCTCGTCACATCCGCGTCCTCCACCACCGACATACGAGCCCTGCTGACGTCGAGACCGATGTCGACGACCTCCACACGGCCAACCAACCGCGGCCCGTCGCCCTGTAGGAGCCCTGGCTTCAGCGCCGCGAAGGTGACCGTCAGATCCGCCCGAAGAGGCTCACCGCAAGCCTCCCCCGTATCACCGTTCACGCCTGAAGGGATGTCTGCGGCGAGCACGGGTACCCCGGGGGGCACGGCCGGAGCATGATAGGTCCCTCGGAAGCCCGTGCCATAGGCAGCGTCGATCACAAGGTCCACCCGCCCGGGCAGCCCGATGCGCGAGAGCGCGCCGGCCTCGATCACCTGCACCGCCGCGCCCCGGCGGTGAACGCGCGCGCCGGCCACCCTCCCGTCTGCGCCGTTGTTGCCCTTCCCGGCTATCACCACCACCCGTCGGCCGTAGGACCCGCCCAACAACCGCAGCGCCCAAGTCGCGAGCGCTGTACCGGCCCGCTCGACCAGCACGGCCTCTTCCACCTCTGCGTGAGCCTCGGCGTCGATCGCCTGCATCTCGGCCACGGTCACCACCGGCTTCACGATGTGGCCCCGTTCTCGCGCGTCCCGACCGCCACCACGCTGGCAATGGCCACAAGGTCGCTATGGGTGAGCGACACGTGCCACGCACCGACCCCCCGGTCGACGGCCAGTGCTGTCGCGCGACCGGCGAGCGCGAGCTTCGGAGCTCCGCCGTCGGCCCGGATCACCTCGATCTCGCGCCACCCGAGCGCGCCGATACCCACGCCGAGGGCCTTCATGACCGCTTCTTTGGCTGCGAAACGCGCTGCCAGACGGGGAGCCGAGTCCTTCACGCGTGCCGCGTCCGCCCGCTCGGCGTCGGTGAACACTCGCCGTATCATGCTCGGACGGCGTGCGATCACCCGCCGGAACCGTTGCACGTCGACCGCATCGATCCCCAGGCCACACACGCCAGCAGGCTTGACGGGGCCGGCCGTTGTGTCCTCGCCGTGCGTACTGGTCACCGCGACCACGCAGCGGTCATTCCACGGTGACGGTCTTGGCCAGGTTCCGAGGACGGTCGACGTCGTGACCGTGCGCCCTTGCAAGGTGATACGCGAACAGCTGCAACGGTACGACATCGATGACAGGTGCCAGCAAAGGGTCTGTGGACGGGACCCACAGCACTTCGTCGGCCTGATCAGCGGTGTCGCTATCCCCGTCGTTCGCCACGAGCACGACGGTAGCGCCACGGCTTCGCACCTCGGCGACGTTACCCATCATCTTCTCCCACAGTCGCGTCCGGGTCGCCACACCGACCACCACCGCCCCAGGCTCGATCAGCGCTATCGGCCCGTGCTTAAGCTCACCGGCGGGGTACCCCTCTGCTCGCAGGTACGCGATCTCCTTCAACTTGAGAGCCCCCTCCAGCGCCACCGGGTAGCCGACGTGGCGACCCAGGAAGAAGAAGTCCCTCGTGCCCAAGAACCGACAGGCGATCTCCGCGACGTCCTTCTCACGTGCCAACGCCAGTTCCACCAAGTCCGGCAACCCTTCGAGATCGCCGAAGAGCATTCTGGCATCGGCCGGGGGCATGCGACCGTGAAGCTGGGCTAGGTGCAGCGCCAGCACCTCCAGGGCGACTATCTGCGCCAGGTGGGTCTTCGTGGAGGCCACCCCGACCTCGGGCCCGGCACGCGTGTAGAGCACCCCGTCCGCCTCGCGCGCCATGGAGGAGTCCACCACGTTCGAGATCACGAGCACCTTGGCGCTCCACTGGCGTGCCTCGCGCATGGCCTGGAGGGTGTCGATGGTCTCACCCGACTGGCTCACCCCGATCACCAACGTGCGTGAGTCGAGAACGGGATCGCGGTATCGGAATTCGGACGCGATGTCGATCTCGGTCGGCAGGCGGGCCCAGTGCTCGATCGCGTACTTGGCCACGAGCCCGGCGTGGTAGCTCGACCCGCACGCCACGATGAAGACCTTGTCCACCCGCGAGAGGTCTTCGTCGGAGATCCTCAGCTCGTCGAGGGCGAAGGTGCCGTCGGGCAGCAGACGACCGAGAAGCGTGTCAGAGAGCGCCCTGGGCTGTTCGTGGATCTCCTTCCCCATGAAGTCGGGGTGACCGCCCTTCTCCGCTGCTTCGAGATCCCAATTCACCTGTAGCACCGAGGGCTCGACCTCCTTGCCCGCCAGTGTGGTCACGCGCATCGAACCGGGCCGCAACTCGACAACCTGGTCGTCCTCCAGCGCCCACAGTCGCCGCGTACGACCGAGCAGGGCAGGAATGTCAGAAGCGAGCAGAGCCTCCCCGGCCACCTCACCCTCCGGGTCACCGTCGGCCAGCCCGATAACCAGAGGCGAGACCCGGCGGGCCGCGACGATCGTCCCCGGCTCACCCGCGCACACCACGGCCAGAGCGAACGTACCACTCACTTCGCGAAGCGTCGCCCGGACTGCCTCGACCAGCGAGGCTCCGGTGGCGAGCTCCTCCTCGACCAGATGGACGAGGACCTCGGTGTCGGTGTCCGAGGTACGTACATGACCGTCGGAGGCGAGGCGCGCCGTCAGCTCACGCCAGTTCTCGATGATGCCATTGTGCACGACCGCCACCCGGCCCGAGCAGTCCATGATCGGGTGCGCGTTCTCCTCTGTCGGATGTCCGTGAGTGGCCCAGCGTGTGTGGCCGATCCCGGTGAGCGCCCCGCCAGCGTCGGGTGCGCCGTCCACGATCTTTCGCAGGTCTTCCAGGGACCGGGTCCCGGTGGCGGCGCGCGCCCGCCAGAGGTCTCCATCAGCTTGGAGAGCCACCCCTGCTGAGTCGTAACCGCGGTACTCGAGACGGGCAAGGCCCTCGAGCAGGATCTCGGTGACACACCCCTGGCCCGTCGCCCCGATGATGCCGCACATCGCCTCAGGCTACGGCACCAGCGCTGAGCAAACGGCACCCGCCCCGAGCGGTGATGCCCGCCGTACGGCTCATCGCGGTGTCGGCCGGGTCCCTGCCCTGCCGGCCAGCCGGCTGTCCTCGGCGCCGGCCATCTCCACTGCACGGCACAACCGCTCGGCCGCAGCCAGCGCGGCCTGCTCTTCGGTCGCCTCCACCATGACCCTGACGAGAGGCTCCGTGCCGCTCGCTCGCAGCAGGACCCTGCCACTTGCTCCGAGTGACTCCTCCACGGCCGACAACGTGTTGCGCACCTCCTCGGCCGCCAGGACCGAACGCGGATCTGCCACGGCCACGTTGGCGAGCACCTGGGGTACGCGACGCATGGCGTCACCCACCAGCTCTGCCAAGGGCCGCCCCGACCGGCGCACGAGGTCGAGAAGGAGCAGGGCGCTGAGCACGCCGTCGCCGGTCGTAGCCAGCTCGCGAAAGACGATGTGCCCGGACTGCTCGCCTCCCAGGGCCAGGTCGCCGTCGTCGAGAGCCTCGAGGATGTGGCGGTCACCCACGGGAGTCTCGAGCACTGCGATTCCACGCGCGGCCATAGCTCGATGAAACCCCAGATTGGACATCACCGTGACCACCACGGTGTCGCCCGCCAACTTTCCACGTCCTGCAAGGTCCGAGGCAAAGAGCGCGAGCATCTCGTCCCCGGTCGCTACAGCACCTGTGTGGTCCACGGGCACGAGGCGGTCCGCGTCCCCGTCAAGGGCCACGCCCACGTCCGCGCGGCGCGCGACCACCTCGGCGGCAAGCGCTTCGGGGTGCGTGGAACCGCAGCCTTCGTTGATGTTCATCCCATCCGGCTCGCAGGCAATGGCATGCACCCGTGCACCCACACTCCTGAGCGCCGCGGGGGCGACCGAGGAGGCGGCGCCGTTCGCGCAATCCACCACCACCTGCAAACCGGTGAGGTCGCGACCCTCGAGGACGCCGGCCAGGTGATCAACATATACCTGCGCGGCCCCCGGTTCCTGGCGCAAGCACCCAACCCCGGCTCCCGTCGGTCGCCCGAGCACTTCAGGATCCTCGAGGAAACTCTCGAGCTCCTCCTCGATCGCAGCCTCGGTCGACGCAGGAAGCTTCAGCCCACCAGGAGCGAAGATCTTGATCCCGTTGTCATCGAAGGGGTTGTGCGAGGCCGAGACCACCGCCGCAGGAACCCCCCGGACGGCTGAGAGCCAGGCGAGGCCAGGCGTCGGAAGCACCCCCACGTCGACCACGTCCACGCCCTCACTGGCGAGCCCCGCCGACATCGCAGCCTGCAGCAGCGGGCCCGAGCGCCTGGTGTCACGACCGATGATGAAACAAGGAGCCGGCAGCGCCCGGGCGGCGGCCCTGCCGAGCGCGAGGACGAGCTCCGCACCGAGCTGTGCGTTGGCAACTCCCCGGACGCCGTCGGTGCCGAAACGAACTTGCACCTCGGACTACCGCTTCGAGTACTGAGGCGCCTTGCGGGCCTTCTTCAGCCCGTACTTCTTGCTCTCCTTCTCACGCGCATCGCGTGTGAGAAGCCCCGCCTTCTTCAAGATCGGGCGCAGTCCGGTATCCAGCTCGACTATGGAGCGAGCGATGCCCAAGCGAAGCGCCCCGGCCTGGCCCGTGAGACCCCCGCCGTCGATGGTGGCATCGATGTCGTAGCTCTCGGCGTGGTTCGTCAGCCGCAGGGGCTCGGTGACGACCATCCTGTGGGTGGCCGAGGTGAAGTACTCCTCGATGGGCCGGCGGTTCACCGTGACAGCGCCCTGGCCGGGACGGACCCGCACACGGGCGACAGCAGCCTTGCGCCTGCCGGTGGCCTGGGTGAGCGGGGCTGGAAGCTTGGGCTTGGAAGACATGGAGCCTTGCGTTCCTCTCTACACGTGCATGAGGGCTCAGGACCGGGCCCGGGCAGCAGGAAGCTCGAGCGCCTGCGGCTGTTGGGACTGGTGAGGATGGTCGGGACCCGCGTACACCTTCAGCTTGGTCAGCTGGCGACGACCTAGTCGCGTGCGAGGAAGCATTCCCCGGACGGCCCGCCGCACGACCTCTTCGGGACGGGTGGCAAGCAGAGTATCGAGACCCTGAGACTTGAGCCCGCCGGGGTAGCCGCTATGTCGGTAGAAGACCTCTTTCCCCGCCTTTCCAGCGCTGAGCACGACCTTGCCGGCGTTGACCACGATCACGTGATCGCCAGTGTCGACGTGGGGGGCGAAAACGGACTTGTGCTTGCCACGAAGCCGCGCGGCTACCTCGGTGGCCAACCGCCCGAGCACCAGGCCGTCGGCATCGACGACATGCCACGTCCGGGTGATGTCATCAGGCTTGGGTGAGAAGGTGCGCACGCAGAGAGTCCCTCGTCCTGGTTCCGGAGCCGGGCCTGAACGCGCCCGAGGTGGCTTGGGCAGTCCTCGAGGAGCCCTCGGGCACGTACCCACCGCCAGCAGGCGCGACGATAGCACCGGAGAGGACCTTCGAGCCCGGGGCCGGCTAGTAGTCGACACCGACCAGGCACAGCCCCTGAGGCGGGGCGATCGTCGTCGCATGGGAACGGTCGCCGGAGCGAAGCAGCCAGGTCATGTCCGACGCCGGGCGCCGCCCGCGCCCCACGTCCACCAGGGTGCCCACGATCGAGCGGACCATGTGGTGGCAGAACGACTGAGCCGAGATGTCAAAACGCAACAGGACCTCGCCCTCTACGAGCTCGCGCTCGGCGATCGGCAGCTCTCCCCAGCGGGCTTCGAGGACCCGGCGGGTGATCGGTTGGCCGCCGGGCACCCCCGGCGGCCTCCGGCAGAACGCCGAGAAGTCATGCTCGCCGATCAGTGAGTCCGACGCGCAGACCATCGACCGAATTTCCAGGCGGTCCCGGACGTGCCAGGTGAGGGGCGCGAGCAGCGGGTCGGGGGTGTCACACCTCAACACCAGGTAACGGTACCGACGCGACCGTGCGGACCACCTGGCGTCGAAGCCAGGGGGTGCCTCTGTGACCGAGCGCACGACGACGGTTGGCCCCAGCATGGCGTTTACCGCCTTGGCCAACCGCTGCGGCGAAAGATCGCGGCGCACGTCCACGTGCACCACCTGGCCCGAGGCGTGCACCCCCGCGTCGGTGCGGCCCGCGCAGACGAGCTCGACCTCGTGCCGGGCAACGGTGGCGATGGCCCGCGACAGCTCGCCCGCCACAGTTCGCTGACCGTCCTGCGCGGCAAAGCCCCTAAACCCGCTCCCGTCGTAGGCCACCACCAGGCGCAGGCGCACTGCATCGGCGGACCGATCCTGCGCCTGCCGGCGCATGCTCAAACCAGCTCGATACGCGCCATCGGCGCGTTGTCTCCCTGGCGAGGACCGAGCTTGAGTATCCGGGTGTAACCCCCGGGGCGATCGACATAGCGCGGCCCGATCTCGGCAAACAGCTTGTGCGTCATGTCCTTGTCCCGGACCAGCGCGACGACCTGGCGTTGGCGGTGCACCCCGCCTTTGACCGCTGCGGTAATGCACTTCTCCATGACGGGTCGCAGTGCTTTGGCCTTGGCCTCGGTCGTGACCAGCGCCTCTGCCGCGACCAGCGAAGCAACGAGGTTTCCGAGCATCGCCTTCTCGTGTGCAGCGTCACCGCCCAGTCGGCGCCCTCTGCGAGGTGTGCCACGCATCTGCGGACCCTCAGTCCCTCACTCGCAACGAGAGCCCCCGCTCATCCAGACGCTGGAGAACCTCGTCGAGTGACTTCTGCCCGAAGTTCGTGATCGCCAGCAGATCGTCCGCCGAACGGTCCACCAACTCACCGATCGTATTGACTTGCGCGCGCTTCAAGCAGTTACGGGGCCGCTCGGACAGGTCGAGGTCCTCGATGGGCAAGTCGAGATCGGGCGAGCCGCTGCTGGCGGTGCCCACCTCTCCGAGCTCGAGGCCCTGGGGTTCGTCCTCGAGATCGGCTACCAGCCCCACCAACGATCGCAGAGTGTCACCGGCCGACGCCAGTGCCTCGCGCGGAGTGAGTGACCCGTCGGTCTCGATGTCGAGCACCAGTCGGTCAAAATCGGTGGACTGCTCGACCCGCACCGGCTCGATCGAAAACGCCACGCGGCGAACCGGTGAGAAGATGGAGTCAACCGGGATTATGCCTATCGTGCTCGAAGGCTTGTTGCGCTCGGCCGAGGCGTAGCCGCGACCGCGCTCCACCGTGACGTCCATGGCGAGGCGGCCCTTCTGGTTCAAGGTGGCAATGTGCATGTCCGGGTTCAGTATCTCCACGTCGGCCGTGAGCTGGAGCTTCCCGGCCGTGACCTCGCCGGGCCCTCTCTCGTCACAGCGCAGCGTCACCGGTTCGTCGCTGTGCACCCGCATCACAACGTCCTTCAGGTTCAAGATGATGTCGGTGACGTCCTCTTTGACACCCGGCAGGGTGGTGAACTCGTGGAGAGCCTCGTCGAAGCGGACTTGGGTCACCGCCGCCCCAGGAATGGCTGACAGAAGGACACGCCGGATCGAGTTGCCCAACGTGTGGCCGAAGCCGGGTTCGAGCGGACCGACGGCGAAGCGCTGGCGGCCGAGCTCCTCCTCTCCGAGGATCTCCACGGTCGGTCGTTGGATGATGAGCATACGGTTGGCTCCCTGATTCGTACTGACTAATTCGTGCTGATTAGTGCTCTACGCGCTCGGTCGGTGTTCGACAGAGTTACCTCGAATAGAGCTCGACGATAAGTGACTCTCGAACAGGTTCGTCGATGTGCTCACGTTGAGGCAACGACGCGACGCGTACCTGGGTACCTCCTTCGTCCGCCTCCAGCCACAGAGGCAGAGGGCGGTCCAAGGTGTCCAGGTTGCGTCGGACCACGTACATCTCGCGCGCAGACGGCTTCAGCGTGATGACGTCACCCTCGCGAACTCGGTAGCTCGGTATCGTGACGCGCCTACCGTTCACAAGCACGTGCCCGTGACGCGCCAGCTGGCGCGCCTGTGCCCGGCTCGCTCCCCAGGTGGCACGAAAGGCCACATTGTCCAGCCGCAGCTCGAGGAGCCGCAGCAGATTCTCACCTGTGACGCCGGGCTGGCGTGTGGCCTCGGCGTATACATTGCGAAACTGAGCCTCGAGCAACCCATAGATCCGACGGGCCTTTTGCTTCTCGCGCAGCTGTGCCAGGTACTCCGACCCCTGGCGCATCCGGTCACGCCCGTGCTCGCCCGGCGCGTAGGCGCGGCTATGGCGGTCTGTGACCGCCTCGCTCACGGGACACTTCAACGAGTAGCAGCGCTCTCCTTTCAAGAAGAGCTTCGTCCGTTCGCGCCGGCACAAGCGGCAGACGGGGCCGGTGTAACGAGCCATGTCGGTACCTACGCCTGTCTCAGACCCGGCGCCGCTTCTTCGGGCGGCAACCGTTGTGGGGGATGGGGGTCACGTCCTTGATGCCGGCCACCTCGATGCCGGCCGCTGCCAGGGACCGAATCGCCGTCTCGCGCCCGGAGCCCGGTCCACGCACCAGGACGTCTACCTTGCGCACGCCGTGCTCCATTGCGCGCCGTGCGGCCTGCTCCGCAGCGAGCTGGGCTGCGAACGGAGTCGACTTGCGCGATCCCTTGTACCCGACGTTCCCCGCCGAAGCCCAGGCGAGCACGTTCCCGTCCTGGTCGGAGATGGAGACGATCGTGTTGTTGAAGGAGCTCTTGATGTGAGCCACCCCGTAGACAACATTCTTCTTCTCGCGCCTGCGCGGTCGGCGCGCGGCAGCCGATTTGGTAGGTCTGGGCATCAGTGCTTCCGAACCTTCTTCTTCCCGGCGACCGTCTTCTTCGGGCCCTTACGGGTCCTGGCGTTCGTGTGGGTGCGTTGGCCGTTCACGGGCAGGCCCTTGCGGTGCCGCACACCCTGGTAGCTGCCAATTTCCATCTTCCGCTTGATGTCCTGGGCGATGTCTCGGCGCAGGTCACCTTCGACCTTGAGGTTCGAGTCGATATAGGAGCGCAGCCTCAGGACCTCGTCGTCGGTAAGGTCGCGCACCCTGGTGTCGGGGCTCAGATCGGTGTTGGAGATGATCTGCTGTGCCTGCGTCTGCCCGACCCCATAGATGTAGGTCAGCGAGACCTCGAGCCGCTTCTCCCGTGGTATGTCCACACCGGCGATTCGTGCCACGTCCTCGTCCTCTCTCCGATCTCTTGCAGGTCGTTCAGCCCTGGCGCTGCTTGTGCCGCGGGTTCTCGCATATCACCATGACCCGGCCGTTGCGCCTGATCACCTTGCACTTGTCGCAGATCGCTTTCACGCTCGGTCGCACCTTCATCGTCGTCCTCGCAAGTCGCTCTGTTCGCCCGGCGCCCATGTAGGGCCCCAGCCACCCTCCTCCGGAGGACGAGGCCCAGCCTCGCCGCCGGCCATCTCACTTGTAGCGATAGGTAATCCGTCCACGGCTCAGGTCGTAGGGAGTGATCTCCACCTGGACGCGATCACCGGGCAAAATGCGGATTCGATGCATCCGCATTTTGCCGGAGCTGTGCGCCAGGACCCGGTGGCCGTTCTCGAGCTCGACACGGAACATCGCGTTTGGGAGCGGCTCGACGACGGTTCCTTCGAGCACGATCGCGTCCTCCTTGGGTTTTGGCAGGTGACTCCTCCTCGTCCTTCTCCTATAAGCACGCCGTGACGCGGACGCGCGTACCGTGTGCGCCACCCATCATGCAGGGATGACGGTTACCGCTTGCCGCGCCCGTGTGTCGACACGGTCGCGACCTGGCCCGACGGGCCAATCTACCAGCATAGCGCCTCGGCTAGTCACCAGGCACAGAGGCGGCCGTCGTCGTCACGGGAGGGTGAGTACCTCCGGGCCATCGTCAGTCACGGCGATCGTGTGCTCGAAATGGGCCGACAGGCTGCCATCCTGTGTCACCACGCTCCATCCGTCGTCGAGCAGACGGGTGCCCGGGGCCCCGGCGTTCACCATGGGCTCCACCGCGAAGACCATCCCGCTCTTCAGCACCGGGCCCGCGGTGCCGGGCCAGTAGTTGGGGACCTGTGGCTCCTCGTGCATCGCCGTCCCGATGGCGTGGCCGACGTACTCCCGGATGACCGAGAAGCCCGCGGCTTCCGCCACATTCTGCACGGCCCGGCCGACCTCGTGCAGACGGTTACCAGGACGCAGCTCGGCAATGCCAGCCCACAGGCTCTTCTCGGTGACCTCTAGGAGCCGGGAGGTGCTAGCGGGCACCGCACCGATGGCCATCGTGAACGCGGCGTCCCCGTGGTACCCCTCCACGATCGCCCCACAGTCGATGGACAAGATGTCGCCCTCGCGCAGCACGTATTCACCCGGGATGCCATGGACGACCATGTCGTTCGGGGACGCGCAGATGACCCCCGGGAACCCCCGGTAGTTCAAGAAGTTCGACTTCGCACCGCGCCGCCGCAGGACCTCACGAGCAGCCGCGTCCAGCTCAGCTGTGAGCACGCCCGGCTTCGCAATCTCCCTGGTGGCGGCGTGCATCTCGGCCACCACCTTCCCGGCTCGGCGCATCTTGGCGATCTCCTCGACCGCCCTCCTCACCGAGTAGTTCCCAGATCTTTGCGTCGCTCCTCGACAGCGCGGATGATCTGGCGCAGCACGGCTTCGGGGGAGCCCACGCCGTCCACCTCTGCAAACTGCCCGCGTTTGGAGTACCAGTCAATGAGGGGAGCGGTCTGGCGCTCATAGATCTCGAGGCGGCGCTTGATGGCCTCCTCGGTGTCGTCCTTGCGCTGGATGACCTCGCCGCCGCAGGTGTCGCAAGTCCAGTTGACCTTGGGCGGCGACGACACCGAGTAGTTCGCACCGCACTCACTGCACACTCGGCGACCTGCAAGGCGCCGCAGCACCTCCGCTGTGGGCAACTCTATGTCCACTGCCAGATCCAAGTCTCCGGGCGCCATGAACGCGGCGAGGGCTTCGGCCTGGTGCGCGGTTCGCGGGAATCCGTCGAGGATGAAGCCTCGCTCGCACGCGTCGGACTCGGCCAGGCGCTCGGCGACCATCTCCATAATCAGGTCGTCACCCAGCAGCTCGCCGCGCTCCATGATCGCCTTAGCCTTCAGCCCAAGCTCCGAGCGGTTCTTGACTGCGGCGCGCAACATGTCCCCGGTCGAGATGTGCGGCACCACATAGTGATCCGACAAGCGAACACACTGTGTTCCCTTGCCGGCCCCCTGTTTGCCGAAGACCACTAGCCTGACGCCGGATAGTGCCACGGCCGTCTACTTGAGGAAACCCTCGTAGTTGCGCATCATGAGCTGGCTGTCGATCTGCTTCATCGTCTCCAGAGTGACACCGACAGCGATGAGAAGAGTGGTGCCATAGAACGGGTACGCGCGCAAATTCCACAGAGCCATCAACAGCGACGGTAGCACGGCCACTACCGCTAGGTACAAACCACCGGGCACGGTGATGCGGTTCAAGATGCGCGAGAGATAGCGCTCGGTGGGTGGCCCGGGCCGGATGCCCGGGATGTAACCGCCCTGCTTGCGGATGATGTCGGCTTGCTGGTGCGGGTCGAACGCGACGTACACGTAGAAGAAGGTGAAGGCGAAGATGAGAACCCCATACGACAGCACGTACAAGAGGCTCGTCGGCTGGATGTGATTGCTAACGAAGGTCCTGAACGCCAACCAGGGCACAATGTTCGATAAGAGCACCGGTATGTAGAGCAACGAGCTGGCGAAGATGATCGGGATGACTCCTGACTGGTTCACCTTCAGCGGTATGTACGTCGACGAGCCGCCGTACATCCGCCGGCCGACGACTCGTTTGGCAAAGGTAACCGGGATACGGCGCTGGCCCTGCTCCATGAACACGACTGCCACAATGAGAACCACTGTTAGCCCAACGATGATTCCGAACTTCAGGTTGCCGCCTTGGGCGAGGACAGCCGCTCCTCCTGCGGGAATCCCCGCTACGACGCTGGTAAAGATGATGATCGACATCCCGTTGCCGATTCCACGTTGGGTGATCAGCTCGCCGAGCCACATGACGAAGGCGGTGCCTGCAGTGAGCGTGAGGACAATGAAGGCGGCTCGGTAGAAAGTGAAGTTCGGGATGAGGTCGATCTTCGTGGTCCCCCCTAGGAGCCCTTGGGCACCTGTGTGGAAGACGTAGACCAGGCCGGCGGACTGCAGCAGCGCGAGACCGATGGTCAGGTATCTCGTGGTCTGCGTCAGCTTCTTCTGGCCTACGGCTCCCTGGTCTCGCCATTCCTCGAACTTCGGAATTACCGTCGACAAGAGCTGGATGATGATCGAGCTGGTGATATAGGGCATGATCCCAAGCCCGAACACCGCCATCCGCAGCAATCCGCCCCCTGAGAACAGGTTGAGGAAGCCCAGGATGCCTGCCTTCTGAGCCTCCGCCTCGAGCTGCTGAACCTTCGCGATCGAGACGTACGGGACGATGATGTTCGCGCCCAGCTGGTACAGGCCGATGACGAGCAAGGTGAACACGACCTTGTTGCGCAGGTCGGGAACCTTGAAGATGTTCTTCAGGCTCGAGAGCATCGCGCCTCTCCTTGCACCGGCAACCGCGTCCCGAGGCTAGCGGTTGGTGAGCGCATTTCCCTGCGCGGGCGGCCGTCCGTGCCCGAACGGCGGAGGCAGCACCTCGACGGTGCCACCTCCAGCTTCGATCCGACCGCGCGCCACTGTGCTCACCGCGTGGGCCTTGACACTCAGCTGCCTGTGCAGCTCTCCCCGCCCGAGCACCTTGACCAACGAACCCTTCTTCACCAGACCGGCAGCAGCCAGGGAGTCCGGCGTCGCCTCGTCACCTGCGAATTGGTCCAGCGTATCCAGGTTGACGACCGCGTAAGAGACCCGGAACGGGTTGTGGAAGCCCTTGAGCTTGGGGACGCGCTGAGCCAGCGGCAGCTGTCCGCCCTCGAAGCCTGGCTTGATGTTGTCGCGCGCCCCAGTTCCCTTCATTCCCCGGCCGGCTGTTTTGCCACGGCGGCCGCCGGTACCCCGCCCCACGCGCCTTCGGGCACGGTTGGCGCCCGCAGGCGAGTGCAGGTCGTGCAGCTTCATCGCGAATCTTCCTCTACCTTCTGCGCCTTCTCAGTCTTCTGGACCTCATGGGTCTGCCGAGCCTTCGCGACCTTCTCAACCTTCTGGGTCTTCGCGACTTTCTGGGCCTTCGCGACTTTCTGGGTCTTCTCGACCTTCTCGACTTTCTGAGCCTTCGCGACCTTCGGGGCGGCCTCGTGCGCGGCGCGCCGCGCCTTTCGGGCGTCCGACTTCCTCGCGGGGCGCACTTGCAACTCCTCGCTCCCCGCCGACCCCACTTCCACCAGGTGGGACACCCGGCCCACCATTCCGCGCACCGAGGCCGAGTCGGGCAGGATTCTCGTGCGGCCGACACCCCGCAACCCCAGCGCCCGCAGCGTGGCTCGATGCTTGGGCTTGGTACCGATCCCCGAACGGACCTGGGTAACGCGCAGGTGCAGGGTGCTCCCTCCGTTTGATGCGGTCATGTCTCGACCTCGGAGAACAGGTCGGAGCTGCGCTGGCGTTCCCGATAGGCGCGCAGCACCCCCCGGGGCACGATCTCGTCGGCTGGCTTGCCTCGAAGTCGTGACAGCTGCTCGGGGCGCATGAGCGACTTGAGCCCGACGATCGTGGCGTGCGCCACGTTGATCCCATTCGACGAGCCCAGCGACTTGCACAAGATGTCGGATATGCCAGCCATCTCCAGGATCGCGCGCGCGGCACCGCCGGCGATCACGCCGGTGCCGGGAGCCGCCGGCTTGAGCATCACCCGGCCAGCGCCTGCTTCGCCGATCACCGGGTGAGTGATGGTCGACCCGGCGAGGGGAACGTCGAACATGTTCTTTCTCGCTTCCTCGATCCCCTTTTGCACGGCCAGGCCCGCCTCCTTCGCCTTTCCGTAGCCGAGACCGACGCGTCCGTTGCCGTCCCCCACCACCATCAGAGCAGTGAAGGAGAAACGCCGGCCGCCCTTCACCACCTTGGCGACCCGGTTGACGCGGATGGTACGTTCCTCGAACTGTCCTTCTAGCATGATCAGAGCTCCAGTCCCGCCTCGCGTGCGGCATCTGCGAGCGCTGCCACGCGCCCGTGATAGCGGTATCCGCCACGGTCGAAGACAACACGACTAACTCCTGCAACGCGGGCTCGTTCGGCAACAAGACGACCAACGACTGAAGCGGCAGCCACGTTGCCGCCGGGCGTGGCGCGCAGGTCGGGCTCCACGGTGCTGGCGGCCACCAGGGTACGCCCCGAGGCGTCGTCGATGACCTGGGCGGAGATGTGCCGCGCCGAACGGAACACCGCTAAGCGTGGACGTTGTCCGGTTCCCGAGATCGCCTTGCGCACGCGGGCGTGCCTGCGCAGTCGCTGCTCCCTCTTGCGGGCTGGCGCAGACACCATGGCTACTTGGCCGCCTTTCCGGCTTTGCGCACGACGCGCTCGCCGGCATAGCGCACACCCTTGCCCTTGTAGGGCTCGGGCTTGCGCACCTTGCGAATGTCAGCTGCCACTTGACCCACCTTTTCCTTGTCGATCCCCTTGACCACGATCCGGGTGGGAACGGGGATCTCGAAGGTGACGCCCTCGGGCGCCTCCACGACCACGGGGTGGGAGAAGCCGAGGGCAAGCTCCAGCGCGGCGGGGCCACGGGCTGTAGCTCGGTAGCCGACGCCAACGATCTCGAGCTCCTTGACAAAACCGGTTGTGACTCCTGTCACCATGTTGGACAGAAGAGACCGGGTCAATCCATGCAGAGCACGGTGCTCACGCTCGTCGTCGGGGCGTTCTACGAGGAGCAGGGAGTCTTCCTGGCGGACCGTGATCGGCGAGGGCAGTGGACGCGAAAGGGTTCCTTGAGGGCCGGCCACCGTGACCAGTGGACCGTCCACCGTCACCGTGACGCCGCCGGGGACCTCGATGGGGACCCTGCCCACCCGCGACATCAGAGGTCCCCCACCGTCTCACCAGACATAACAGAGCACCTCCCCGCCAACTCGTCGCTTGCGCGCCTCGCTGTCGATCATCAGTCCCTGGTTCGTGGACACGACGGCGACACCCATCCCACCAAGGACGCGTGGCATGTGGCCAGCGCGCGCGTAGATCCGCAGGCCGGGTTTCGACACGCGGCGAAGACCGGTGATCGTGCGAGTCCGGTCCGAGGCGTACTTGAGGGTGATCTCGAGCACGGATCCCGGGCCCTTGGACGATGGGCTTACGTCGAAACCGGCGATGTATCCCTCGCGCTTCAAGATATCGGCCAGGGACTCTTTGAGCTTGGAGCCCGGCATCTTCACCGTGTCGTGCATGGCGGTGTTCGCGTTGCGAATTCGGGTCAACATGTCGGCGATCGGGTCCGTCATCGTCATCGGCGCGTCCCTCCCCTCACCAGCTCGCCTTTGTGACCCCAGGAATCTCCCCGGCATGCACCATCACGCGCAGGCAGATCCGGCACAGGCCGAACTGTCGGAACACGGCCTTCGGTCTTCCACACCTCCGGCATCTGGTGTACGCGCGGACCCGGAACTTCGGGGTGCGCTGCTGCTTGAAGATCAGTGCCTTCTTGGCCATTTCTCAGCCGGCCTCCTGCCTGAAGGGGAACCCGAACGCGACGAGGAAGGCACGTCCCTCCGAGTCGCGCCGAGCTGTGGTGCAGATGGTGATGTCCATTCCTCGCGTCACATCGACGCGGTCGTAGTCGACCTCGGGGAAGATGAGCTGCTCGGTAACACCAAAGGTGTAGTTGCCCCGGCCGTCGAAGGACGTCGGAGACAGCCCCCGGAAATCGCGAATTCTGGGTATGGCCAAGGAGATGAGCCGGTCCAAGAACTCCCAGGCACGGTCGCCTCGTAGTGTCACCTTGGCACCGATAGCCATGCCTTCGCGCAGCTTGAACCCGGCGATCGACCGGCGGGCGCGCGTAACGGCAGGCTTCTGACCAGTAATCACCTCGAGGTCCTTGACGGCGCCCTCCACTAAAGAGGGCTGCTGCGTGGCTTTGCCCACGCCCATGTTCACGACGATCTTCTCGAGGCGGGGGACCTCCATCACGCTCGACAGGCCCAGCTCCTGCTGGAGCTGGGCGCGCAGCGTCGACAGGTAGCGCTCCTTCAGCCTGGAGCGGGGAGGCGTAAGGGTGGCGGTCGTCACAGTTCGGTCCCGCACTTCCGGCAGATCCGGATCTTCCGGCCTGCCTCGTCGAGACGGATACCGATACGAGTGGGGCCGTCCGAGGGGCAGACGATCGCGACTGCCGACACGGGCAGGGGCATATCCTTGTCGATGATCCCTCCCTGCATCGTGGCGCCTTGTGGCTTCGTGTGACGTTTCGCCAGGTTCGCGCCGTCCACGATCACCTTGCCCTCAGCCGGCAGGGCTACCATAACCTGTCCTCGTTTCCCACGGTGCTTGCCGGCCAGCACCTGAACTGTGTCACCTTTGCGCACGCGCATTACAACACCTCCGGGGCGAGAGACACGATCCGCATGAACTTCTTCTCCCGCAGCTCGCGCCCCACCGGTCCGAATATGCGCGTGCCGCGAGGTTGTTGCTGCTCATTGATCAACACAGCAGCGTTCTCGTCGAATTTGATGTAACTACCGTCAGGACGCCGTCTTTCCTTGGCCGTGCGGACGACCACGCACCGCACGACCTCTCCCTTCTTAACTGCGGCCCCGGGAATAGCATCCTTCACCGTGGCAACGAACACGTCACCTATGCCCGCGTAACGGCGGCGAGAGCCGCCTAGCACCGTGATGCAAAGCACCTCTCGCGCGCCAGAATTGTCGGCGACCTTGAGCCGAGACTCCTGCTGGATCATCGTGCACGCTCGAGCACTTCGGTGACGCGCCAACGCTTCGTCTTCGACAACGGACGGGTCTCCATAACGCGCACGCGGTCGCCGATTCTGGCCTCGTGGGCCTCGTCGTGTGCGTAGAGCTTCCGGGTGCGCTGGACGATCTTGCCGTAGCGCGCGTGACGCACCCGTTCGGTGACGGCGACGACCACGGTCGCCGCCATCTTGTCGGAGACGACAAGGCCCTCGCGGACCTTGCGCCCGTGCCGGCGTGCCGGGGAGGGTGCGGTCTCCTCAGCCATCAGGCGCCCTCCTCTTGCTCGTCATCGAACTCGCTCTCAGATGCGAGACGTCCCTCCATTGGGTCCTGCCCCGAGACGAGCACCTCCTCGTCCTCCAGGCCGTCTGGCTCCATTTCGAGCTCCTCGGCTACCACCCGTCGCCGCCTCGACAGATAGCGGGCCGATGCCGCCTGAGGAGCCTGTACCCCCTCGGCCACAGCGATCTCGCGCTCACGCATCAACGTGAGGACCCGGGCGACGTCCCGACGGGCTGCGGACAGGCGCGCCGGGTTGTCCAGCTGGCTCGTAGCGAGCTGGAACCTGAGATTGAGAAGCTCGCGACGGTACTCCGCAAGTCGCGTCGCCAGTTCGTCGTCGTCGAGCTCTGCCAGCTCTACAGCACTCGGCATCTCCTCAGACCTCCACTTCGCCCGCGCCGTGGGTACCTGCGCGCACCACGAAGCGGGCTTTGCACGGCAGCTTCTGGATCGCGCGTTCCATGGCGGCGCGCGCCAGTTCACGGTCCACTCCGGCCAGCTCGAAGAGGATCCTGCCGGGACGGACCGGAGCGACCCAGTGCTCGGGATTCCCCTTGCCCGACCCCATGCGGGTCTCGGCGGGCTTCTCCGTCACCGGCTTGTGCGGGAAGATGCGTATCCACACCTTCCCGCCACGCTTGACGTGACGGGTCATGGCAATACGGGCGGCCTCGATCTGGCGTTGCGTGATCCATGCTGGCTCGAGCGCCTGGATGCCAAAGTCACCGAAGTTGATGGACGTGCCCCCTTTTGCAGGGCCGGTCAATCGCCCGCGCTGGTGCTTGCGGTGCTTCACCTTGCGAGGCATGAGCATCAGTCCGTCTCCTTACGGAAGTGCGGAGTCTCATGATGCTCGATGCGCGTGCGGCGCTCGATCTCTTCCTCCTCAGCCAACAGGCGCTCGAGGTTGTCCGGCTCCCCGGCGGTGGGGGCAGCACCAGGCAAGGCCGCTGCCAGGGACTCTTCCTCTGAAGGTACCGGAACAGCCTTCGGCGCGCTCCCGGGCTCCCCCTGTCCGGCGCGGCGGCGCCCACCACCGGCGGTGACGAGACGGCGTGGAGCGGCCTGGCCCGAGGTCTCGCCGGCGGCCATGGCCGCCTCCTTCGAGATCTTCTCTTCCGACGACAACCGGTACGGGAGGATGTCTCCCTTGTAAATCCACACCTTCACACCGATTCGGCCGAACGTCGTGCGACCCTCACGGAACCCGTAGTCGATGTCGGCGCGAAGCGTGTGAAGAGGTACGCGGCCTTCCCTGTAACCCTCCTTGCGGGCCATCTCCGAGCCGCCAAGCCGTCCCGAGCACTGGACCCGGACACCGAGGGCGCCCGCTTTCATCACGGTCTGCACGGCTCGCTTCATGGCCCTGCGGAACGCCACACGGCGGGCCAGCTGGTCGGCGATGCTCTGAGCGATCAAAGCTGCGTCGAGCTCGGGCTGCTTGATCTCCTGAATGTTCAGCGCTATCCGATTCCGGAGCCCAGTTATCTCCTCGAGCTTCTTCCTGAGGCGATCCGCCTCCGAGCCACGACGACCGATGACGATCCCCGGTCGTGCTGTGTGGAGGTCCACACGAATCCGATCGCGCGTCCGCTCGATCTCGATACGGCTCACGGCAGCCGACTCGAGCTGCGAGGAGAGGTAGTCACGGATCTTCCAGTCCTCCACCACGAACTCGCGGTAGTTGCGCTCCTCGAACCAGCGCGACTTCCAGTCCGTGGTCACTCCGAGGCGGAAGCCGTACGGGTTTACCTTCTGGCCCATGTCAGTCGCTCTCCTCGGTGCTCTGTACGTGCTCCCCCGCCTCTGTTTCATTCACGGCGACTCTGCCGGCCTCGGCGGCCTCGGCGTCCTCCGTTTCCTCCGTCTTGCGGCCTTGCGCGAACGGGTCGGCTGCCTCCTGCGTCTCCTCTGGCACGCCAGTGGCCTCGGCGCTCGGCGCGCTAGCGGGAACGGCCTCTTCAGTACGTCTGGAGGCCGCCACTCTCCTGGAGCGCAGCGCGACATTGCGATCTGCCTGGTGGGCGCGACGGCGCTCAAGACGGTCGTCGGGAAGACGGCTGACGATGACGGTGATGTGGCATGCGCGCTTTCGGATGCGCGTTGCGCGTCCTCGGGCCCTCGGACGCCAGCGCTTCAAGGTCGTCCCCTCGTCGGCAAAGCACGCGGAGACGTAGAGCTCTTCGGGATCGAGAAGGTCGTTGTTCCTGGCATTCGACACCGCCGATCCGAGCACTTTCGCCACGACGCGAGCCGCTTCGCGCGGCGTGGAGCGCAGGATCTCCTCGGCCCGGTCCACGTCCCGACCACGGATGAGGTCGAGCACCTGGCGGGCCTTGTACGCCGACATCCGGTGGTGGCGCAGGACGGCGCGCGTTCCCGGCGCCTCGTTGGTCTTCGTCCCGGCCATCTCAGCGCCTCGCCTGACGTTCCTGGCCGGCGTGGTACCGGAAAGTGCGTGTGGGGGCAAACTCGCCCAGCTTGTGCCCGACCATCGACTCGGTCACGTACACGGGCACGTGCTTGCGACCGTCGTGCACCGCGATCGTATGCCCCACCATGTCGGGGATGACGGTGGAGCGACGCGACCAGGTCTTGATGACGCGCTTCTCATTTGCGGCATTGAGGGCGTCCACTTTCTTGAGCAAGTGGTCGTCCACAAACGGACCCTTCTTCAGGCTACGCGGCATTCGACACTTCCTTGCCCGGCATCATCGCCGCCCGCCGCGGATGCGCCGGCGGCGTACGATCATTTGGTCCGACGGCTTGTGGCGGCCTCGCGTACGCCCCTCGGGCTTGCCCCACGGAGTCACCGGATGCCGCCCACCCGAAGACTTGCCTTCGCCGCCGCCGAGTGGGTGGTCCACCGGGTTCATGGCCACTCCGCGGGACTGCGGGCGCACTCCCTTCCAACGGTTGCGGCCCGCCTTGCCCAGGTCGACCAGCTCCGCCTCGGCATGCCCCACCTCGCCCAAGGTGCCCCGGCAGTCGATGGGCACCCGGCGCATCTCGGTGGATGGCAGGCGGAGGGTGGCGAAGAGGCCTTCTTTGGCCACGAGCTGGACGCTCATCCCTGCGCCACGAGCGAACTTGCCACCCTGCCCCGGTCGCAGCTCGACGTTGTGCAACGTGGAGCCGACGGGAACGTAACGCAGCGGGAGCGTGTTACCGGCGCGGATCTCCGATCCCTGGCCGTTCTGCAACACGTCTCCTACCTTCACCTGGGCAGGAGCAAGGATGTAACGCTTCTCCCCGTCGTAATAGTGCAATAACGCGATGCGGGCGTTGCGGTTAGGGTCGTATTCGATGGATGCCACCTTGGCCGGCACGCCATCTTTGTCGCGCTTGAAGTCAATGATGCGGTACTGCCGCTTGTGGCCGCCACCGCGGTGACGCGCCGTCTTGCGGCCGTAGCTGTTGCGCCCGCCCGAGCGCGGCTTGGGCGCTAACAGCGACTTCTCGGGACGTGACCGGGTGATCTCGGAAAAGTCGGAGACCGACTGGAACCGGCGTCCGGCACTGGTAGGCCTGCGCTTTCTCAGCGGCATTGCAAGTGCCTCAGCTCTTCTCGAATAGGTCGATGCGGTCCCCGTCCACGAGGGTGACCACAGCCCGCTTCGTGGAAGGGCGCTGGCCAAGGGTGTTCGCCTTGCGGTTGCGACGCAGCTTGCCCTTGCGGTTGAGGGTGTTCACCTTCCTCACGCGCACTCCAAAGACATCCTCGACTGCTCGACGCACTTCGGCACGTGTGGCGTCGGGCGCGACGACAAAGACGTACGCGCCGTCTTGCATCAAGGCGTACGACTTCTCCGAGACCACGGGACGCAGCAGGACCTTCGTCAAGTCTGTCACCGGCCGCTTCCTTCGTCCTCGTCAACGTTATCGACACGCGAGCCGGCGGCTTCTTCGAGGCGCGAGCCGGCCTCTTCTTCGATTTCAGGACCAGTGGCCAGCAGCTCGCTCTCACCCGGAAGCGTGGCGACGGTGAAGACCACCCAGTCACAGCGCACCACGTCATATGCACTCAGCTCGGCGAGCTGAGTGCACTGAACGTGTTGCAGGTTGGCAAACGAGCGGTCCGCAATGCCGTCATCGGGACCTAGCACGACCAGCACGCGCCCACCGATACCGAGTACTTCCAGCGCGGAGCGCGCGTCCCTCGTCTTGGGCTCCTCGAACGCCCAGTCCTCGACCAATGCCACCCTCGCCTCGGCGGCCCTGTCGGACAGCGCGCAGTGCAGGGCCAGGCGAGTCATCTTCTTCGGGGTGCGCTGGCGGTAGGAGCGGGGCTTCGGCCCTAGGGCCACACCACCCCCAGTCCATTGCGGGGCGCGAATCGATCCTTGCCGAGCTCTTCCGGTTCCCTTCTGACGAAACGGCTTGGACCCCCCTCCCGACACCTCCGCCCGCGTGCGGGTGGACTGAGTGCCCGAGCGGGCCGCGGCCAGCTGAGACGTCACCACCTGGTGCAACAAAGCGGCGTTCGGCGCGAGACCGAATATCTGTGGGTCGAGGACGACTTCGTCGATGACGCTGCCGTCGATACGGCGGCACTGCACCTTCCGGCGCTCGGGCGCTGGCCGCTCGCGTCGCGCACGGTCGGGCCTCGAGGTTGTGGCGGGCAGCACGCTCATGACCTGACCGCCCCGTTCGTGCCCTTGACCGTGTCACGAAGCACGACGACGGCTCCACGAGGGCCGGGCACCGCCCCTTTCAACAGGATGAGCTGGCGCTCAGCGTCAGCATCGACGACCTCCAGGTTCAGCGTGGTCACCTGCCGTCCACCCATCCGGCCGGCCATACGCGTGCCAGGGAAGACCCGCGCAGGGGTGGCGCACGCCCCGACCGAGCCAGGGGAACGGTGCTTCTTGTGGTTCCCGTGGGCGGCTCCCTGTCCCTTAAAATTGTGGCGCTTCATCGCTCCGGTGAAGCCCTTGCCCTTTGAAACCGCGATTGCGTCGACGCGTTCTCCGGCGGCAAGCAGGTCAGCGGTGAGCTGCTGGCCCACCTCGTAGCCGCTCGAGTCCTCGATCCGGAGCTCGACCAGGCGGCGGCCGGGCTCCACCCCGGCAGCTTCGAAGTGACCCTGCTCGGGCTTGGAAAGAGCGCCCGCCCTTCGCACGCCCCAGGTGACCTGGAGAGCGGAGTAGCCCTCGCGCTCGGGGCGCTTCACCCTGACCACGCGAACGGGCGCGACCTTCAGGACCGTGACCGCTACGGCACGGTTCTGGTCGTCGAAGACCTGGGTCATACCCACCTTCTCACCGACGATCGCCTTGGTCGCCACGGTCTTGAGCCTCGAGTCCTTCCACGTTCCTGACGCCTGCGGTGCCCCGTGAGGGGCCCAACCCCACCCTTCTTCAAGACGGCGGGGTCCCGACCCCGCCGCTGACAGTCTTCTCAGCCGGCAGATGCCGCGCCTGTGGCATCTGCCGGGATACGAGCATCGTCTCCGGTGCCCTCGCTGGCGTGCTCGGCAGCACACCAGCGCTCCGCCCGGGAAACCCGAGCGGAGCGCTCTTTAAGTTGTGCCCCGGGGTCCCCACCAGGTAAAAGGTGGGCGCTCGGAGACGTCGAATATGCCGAGGAACCGGGAATAAGCCCGACCGAAGAGGCTACACGATCCAAGTGTGGGCCGCTACCGGTGCCTTCGGCTCACGTCACGGATCGTGCAGAAGGGCAAGCGGAGCGACGGCGGCGCCCCGGACTCAGACGTTCTGTATCTTGATATTGAATTCTCTCTGAAATTAGTGCCAAAGGTGCACGCTGATCCCTGGCGGTAGTCACTTTAGATATTGAATTCTCTCTGAAATTAGTGCCAAAGGTGCACGCTGATCCCTGGCGGTAGTCACTTTAG
>PLIG01000159.1:31230-36116 GCA_003139255.1 Acidimicrobiaceae bacterium
GGGCCGTGCCAAGGATCACTTCGGATCGAGATGGTGGTAGGTCTTCCAAGCGGCCTGGCGGGTGATGTGGAGGCACTCGGCAATCAGCGTCCATGGGACCCCAAGACTGCGGAGCTTCCGGATGCACTCCGACNNCCGACTGGCGGCTCTGGAGCCAGGTGATGCGGTGGGTTGCGGCGCGAAGCCCGTCTAGATAGCCGCAGGTCGCTAGCTCCTCCTTCGAAGGCTGGTATTGCTCCTCGTCTTCGAAGTACTGGGGCTCGTCGGGGAGGGGGGCCGGAATGGACATGGTGTCAACCGTAGCTAGGGGGTGTGTCATCTCGGGTTGGCAGATTCCGTCAACCGGCGTCGGATTGAAGAGGGGCCGAACTCGTGGCGCAATACGAGCATGCGTGCACGGAGTAGCGGGCCGATTGAACTGCCGCCGATCTGGACTGACCCGGGTTGTGACTTGCCCGAACACCGAGAAGGTGTTGCTCGGCTCCTGTTCGGTGAGTTAGCCGGGGAGCAATTCACCGAGCCTGTCGTCCTTCCATGTGGATGTCAGGTGTGGTTCCGGCCTCCAGGTGGGAGGACCGGTGCGTAGGCACTCGGTCGTGTCATCGCCAGGTGGGGTGAAGCTCAAATCACACTGGGAGGGGCAAGGGCGGATCGACGGGGGGCGAGTTGGGCGGGTGACGGGCAGGTCCGGAAGCCCTGTAAGGGCCTTTACACCGAAGGCTCGGCGCCAGATGCGATGGGTTTGGAATGCGCTTCCGTGGGACGAGTTGGATCGCTTGGTGATGCTGACGCTGACGTATCCGGGGAAGTGGCGGCGGTCGTGTCCGGACGCGTTGGCGTTGAAGCGTCATCTGCGGGCGTTTCGGGAGCGGTGGCGGCGCAAGTGGGGAGCGGCGCGGGGAACGTGGGTCTTGGAGTTCCAGCCGCGGAAGACGAGGGCGGTCGATGAGCAGTACGCCCCGCATGTTCACTTGTACGTTGGGTTACCCGAGCAGGCGGTACTGGAGAGGGATGCAAGTGACGGCCGGTTGGTGTGGGAGTGGGCTCGGCAGACGTGGTGGGAGATCGTGGGGTCGGGAAATGGGGCGCACCGCTACTGGGGTGTGCACGTGCGGCCGTGCTTCTACGGGCGCTACGGGGGCGGCAGGCAGAACGCCAAGCGAGTGGGTGACTATCTGTGGCGGGAGTCGGGCAAGTTGGAGCAGAAGGCAGTGCCCGAAGGCTTCGAGGGTATGAAGTGGTGGGATGTGTGGGGCATGGCGGTTGTGGAGCGCGGGGAGGAAGTGGGCCGGTCGGAATTCGTGAAGATGCGACGGGTGATGCGACGTAAGCGTGACGATGTTGCGGGGGTGAAGGTACGGATTCGGGATGCGCAGGGACTGTTGGTGCCACGGATGCGGGAGCGGTCGCTCGACGGATTGAGCGTGACGAACCTGGCTGATGGGTTCGGCTTTGGCGAGAAGCTGCTGCGCTGGGCGCAAGCGGAGGTTTCAGGTGGGTAGGGAGGCACCTGTGCGACCGTTAGGGGGAGCACCTCTGGGACCTCTTTGGTCGACACATCGAGCGTCGAGTTGGAGGCGTCGGGGAGCCGACCTCGCCATTCTCCGACTGGCGGCTAGGACCGTGGGTTAGCCGGTAACCGGCATCAGTACCGATCGGGACTGGCATCATGGGTAGGTGCTGAAATGGCTGCGGCGCTGCGCTCTGGTAGGTGCCGTCGGAATGGCGGGCGCCCTGGCGGCCTGCGGTGGTGGTTCTAGCGCTGGCACCAACACAACCACGGCGACATCAGCGCCTCCATCTTCACGCAATCCGGGTTGGACTGGCGAGTACTTCTGGCAAGCCCCAACCGCCACGAACGGCCTCAGCGACGACACCGTCCTCCTGACGCTCTTGCAGTCGGCATCCGGCGTGACGGGGACCTGGACTGAGACGGCAACGATCGCCCAAGATGCGTTGGGACTGAACGGCGATGAAACCGCAATACCTCCCAACAACAGCTTCCCGGTCGACGTGGAGGTGACAGGGACGTTCTCGTTGACCCTCCAAGTCGAGAACGAACCCCGCCCGGTCTTTCAGGTCACCGTGCCAGTCGCAGACATAGGGACGCAGGTGCTGTATGGGCTCATCCTCAGCTATACGCCCTATGGCGGAGGCATCGACACCGTCAGCTTCACCCGTGTTTCAGGAGCGCAGCAGTACGACGCAGCAGCGTCGGCCATAGCCCAATGGTGTGAATCTGGGGGTGATTGTGGTAAAAGCTGACTGGCCCGAAACGGATTCACCGCCCATTCCGACCTGTATCGACTTGCAGACCTCAGCGCAAGGGCCCCAACTTCTGTACGACGCATTTGCTAGAAGGGCACTCACTCTTGAAAAGCTGCGGGACCGGCTCCCCTATGCGTGGTGTTATCACTCGCTATCCGCTCCGGAAGGCACGATCGGATCAGCGAGGTGGGTCGAAATGTTCCTTGCGGTCGACGTTGTCACATGGCCGACATCGGTTGCGGCCCCAGCTTGCGAGCAAGTCTTGTTCCGAGGCTGCGATCCGTCCAGGCAGAGAGGAATGGCATGGACGAGCCTTGCCGGTGCTCGGCACTATCGGGACGGACGCCTGATAAGAGGCCACCCGGCAGCTCACGTTTACAGCACAGTCGCAAGCGTCGAGGCAGTGCTCGCTGTGTTTCAACAGGGAGCCGATGACCCCGAATACCTGCTCGACCCGGGTCTGCTCGGAGCGGTTGAACTGATCGAATAGTCCATCCCGAAAGTGCCGGTTCGCGATACCCGGCAGCTGAGACTAACCGCTCGGGAACGACGGCTCTGAGCAAACTCGGGTACCGGCTGCCCTTGCGATTAACATTCCGCAGATGAAGCAGGGACATTGCATATTCTCTACCCATGTTGATCGGCGCCAGTGGCGTTGAGGTAGCAACGCTCGTCATCTCGGCGTTTGCTGCTGCC
The DNA here is from genome assembly GCA_003139255.1 of Acidimicrobiaceae bacterium. Taxonomy (GTDB): domain Bacteria; phylum Actinomycetota; class Acidimicrobiia; order Acidimicrobiales; family UBA8190; genus Bog-564. The sequence continues at coordinate 34,195 of PLIG01000159.1, forward strand.
GCCATAATCATTGGCGGTGTTGGCGCTGCTATTTACGCCAGCCGCTCAGAACACCGCACGTGGCTACGGGACCTGCGACTTCGTGTCTATAGCGAGTTTTCCAAGGCTGGTGAAGTCTTGCTTAACACGTTAAGGACTGAGTCTGAGAAGGACAGGCGTCGTTCCTTTGGCGAAGCGCTCAGTCGCCTCCTGAATGCCCATTCAGACGTAATCACTTACGGAACTGCCAGCGTGCGCGAGGTCGCTACTAGCGCACTCCTCGCGGCAAACCATGTGTCAATGCATGAATTCGGTCCGCCTAGCCAAAACCACGATGTTGACTCGCGAACAGAATTGGCTCGACACCTCTTCGACTTCCAAAAAGCTGTCCGCGTGAGCTTCGGAATGAAGGATGATTAGCCAGTGTTGGCTAGGTGGCTCGTCAGACGAGGCTGCATAAAGGGTGTATTTCGATCGCCGGGTGTACGAGGAGTGCGGCTACGAGAGGCCAAGGGAGGACGACCGGTAAGTGCTGCGCGCTACCGGGCGGGTGCGGAGCCTGTAGCACAGAACCCGCAAACCGCATTGCGTGCCCCATCGAGGCGCCCGCAAGAACCGCCCGGGTTCTCGCCGTCGTGTGGGGCCGGTTCTGGGGGCCTCCGAGGACCGGAGCCTTGGCACCGGACCGCAGGAGGGCCCGGTCCGGAAATCCGCTCGGCGTGAACCGGGGGTCTCTTGCGGACGCCTAGTCGAGGCAGCGGCTGGCTCTGTCGATGACGGCGGTGTCCATGGGGTCGAGGTAAGAACGCATGGTCGTTGCCGGGTCGGCATGCCCGAGGACCTTCTGAATGTCGAGCAGGTCGAAGTGATGGGCACCGGTGTCATCGGTGCTGCGATGCAGGATCCCGGCCGCAGAGCGTCGTAGGTCGTGCGGCGAGAGGTGTCCAAGGCCTGCCAAGTCGGCTCTGATGCGGACGATGCGTTGCACGCTGCACGTGCGGGCTATGGGGTGACCCCAAGAAAGCTGACCAAGTCCGGTTCCCGGCTTGGCTCGGCACACGACAGGGTCACCGGGTTGCGGCAGGTGTCCCATGCGCTCCGCGTACGTACTCATGTACCGGTACAGAAGTGCCACCAACGATCGGCCGGGGACGAGCTGGCGTGAGCGGCTGGCCTTACCGATCCAGGTGATCTGAGGCGGCTGCTGATCGAGGTGTAGGTCGCCGATGCGCAGGTGGATGATCTCGGCTGATCGCATACCGGCTAATCCGAGCCGCAGGACCAGCGCGTCACGCATGCCGGGCTCTCCGTCGGTACAGGTGCCGAGGAGCTTGGTGAAGGCCTCGTCGTATGTGAGCCAGCGGGCGGGGTAGCGACCCTGGACCTTCCCGTAGAGCCTCGGGATACGCCGGAGCGGGTTGTCACGGCTGGCTAATGCCTCCACGAGCCCCGGATCGGCTTCCCCGGTCCTCACGCACCAACGCAGGAAGGTGCACACCCGGGACAGGCGGTTTCGGATCGTGTTGTTCGCCGGGCGCTTACCGTTCCCGCCGCACCAGGCGAGTACGTCGGCTTCGGTGAGGTGGCGGGGATGAGAGCACCCCGTCGAGGCGAAGAGCGCGGTGAGTTCGGCTACGTACTGCTGGCGGGTCTTGGCGTTGGCGTAGCGGCGGGCGAACTCACCGACGAGCAACGCTGGCGCAGGCGGGGCGAGGGATCGAGCCCCCCTGCGCCGCGTGCTCGCTGGTGGGTCGGTCGTGTGATAGTCCCGTAGCGGGACCACCACGCTCTGCGTTAAACGTTCTGTATCTTGATCTCGATGTCGACTCCGGCAGGCAGGTCAAGGCGCTGGAGCGAGTCCACGGTCTTCGGCGTCGGCTCGACTATGTCGACCAGCCTCTTGTGCACGCGCATCTCGAAATGCTCCCGGCTGTCCTTGTACT
>PLIG01000233.1 GCA_003139255.1 Acidimicrobiaceae bacterium
AGCAATCCCGGAGTCGTTCCTGAAACGACGGGATCGCGTGGCCTTGACGGGCCCGGTCATCGTCCGTGGGGATCCTGAAACTGGTGCCGGCCTGGCCGGCTCCTGGGTGCGCTCCCCCACTGTCCGTTGCTATGGGTGCTTGTACTCGCTAATCTGCGAGTATGCCGCCTGACTTCCGCTCTGATCCCATGGAAACGCCCGAGGGCAAGGGGATAGCGAAGCGGGCCTGGGAGGCGTACGCAGGGGTCATTCACAAGACGATCTACCCGTCGCTGGCACCCTTCTTGGATCCTGTGAACGAGTCGTTGTCGTGCCAGGTAGTCGAGGACCTTCTTGGCTTCTGGGTCATGTGGCACCTCTACGGAGGTTTCGAGGGCCTGGAGCGCTTCGGCATGCACAGGTCGACGATCTGGCGCAAGGTGGCGCGTTTCCGCAAGGTGATCGGCTCGCATCCGGACGAGTACGAGATGCCAGGTGTCACGATCGATCCGGGTGAGTACTGGAGTTCGTCCGTGCGGAAGATCGGGCGGGAGCCCTAGTCGCACACTTGCAAGTGACATGGGTGTGATTTACACTCGCAAGAATGCAAGTATGGAACGCAGCTGCGACGGGAGGTGTGCGAGAGGTTGCCTCTGGCGTGGACGCGCTCTACCTGTCTGGTCGCGCGGTACTTCCAGCGGAGTTCCTGGAGCGCTTGGCAGCAGCGCGTGAGGGGGCGGAACGCGCTGGCGGATCGTGCAGGGTCCTGGTCGGTGATGTCGAGTTCGACGTGGCGCCGCACGGAATGGGCAGGTACCGATACTGCCTGAGTCATCGCTTCGGCCAGGTTGGCGTCAGTCCGAGCATGCACCTGCCAGCGTTTCGGGTGCAGCCGCGGACAGAACTCCTGCACGGAATCGGGGTCCGCGACGCCTGTGGCGTGTTCATGGAGCTGCTGAGCGAGGAGGTCGGCGCATGTGTGTTCACGGTGAGCAGGCTGGACCTGTACGCGGACATCCAGGGCTGGTCTCCGACCGGGGATGACCGGCACCGGTTCGTGTGCCGGGGACAGACCCTTGAGACCTACGAGGCCGGAGGCGAGCTGACGGGGTTCAGCTTCGGTCGGCGAAAGACCGGCACGATCGTGGCCCGTATCTATGACAAGACGCGGGACGCGGACCGCAAGGGCGCGGATTTCTGGCGGGACGTGTGGGGAGACCGCCTCGATCCGGCCATGCCGGTGATTCGCGTCGAGTTCGAGTTGTCGCGCACGGCGCTGCGCGAGTACGGGCTCGACACTCTCGATGAAGTGCTCGACGCGGTGCCTGCGCTGTGGTCATCGGTCACGAGCGACTGGCTGACCTACCGCTCCCCCACAGCGGATAAAACACGCGCCCGCTGGCCGGTCGCCCCGGAATGGCTGGCGGTGCAACGCGCAAGTCTCGCCGAGGGCGCATTTGGCCTCCGGCGCATGTACGACGGGCGGACGAGAGGCAGTGTCCGGGCGCTCGTTCGACCCCTGAATGGCTGGGTGGCGCATTACGCCGCGCTGATCGGCACCGATGACGTTGAAGACACGTGCGAACGGCTTGCCTCAAGCTTGCGCGACTGGGAGTACGTGAGTCGTCGGAGCTTTGCCGACCGGGTTGCGGAGTGGCAGGCCAAGGAGGCAGCGCGCCATGCCTGATTATGAGCGCGTAGCAAAGCTGCTCGTCCGCATCGGGCTACGTAGGGTGTTAGGGCAGAAACAGAGAGAAGGTGATCGGCGTGCTGACGGTCGCGTACTGCCGGGTTTCGACCGAAGAACAAGCGACAGAGGGGTTCTCGATCGACGGTCAGGCGGAAAAGCTGCGGGCCTACGCCTCGCTGAATGATCTCGGCGAGGTCACGGTCATCTCCGATCCGGGTCGGTCCGGAAAGGACATGGAGCGGGCCGGGCTGCAACAGCTCCTCGCCATGGTCGAGGCGGGCCACGTCTCGCACGTGCTCTTGTGGCGACTCGATCGCCTCTCGCGCAACCTCGGAGACCTGATCGAGTTGGCGGACAGCTTCGGGCGAGCAGGGGTCGCTCTGCACTCCTTCACGGAGAAGATCGACCTCTCCTCGGCAACGGGTCGGATGTTCTACAACATCCTGGGATCCTTCGCCCAGTTCTACCGTGAGCAGCTCGCGGAGAACGTGCGCATGGGCATGCAGCAGGCCGCTCGCGAGGGCAGGTGGCTCAATCGCCCGAAGACCGGCTACGACCTGGTCAATGGCGTGCTGGTGCCGAACGGGGATGCCGAGCGCGTTCGCGAGATCTTCAAGCTTCGTGCGGCCGGGGTGAGCTATCAGGCGATCGAGGACAGGACCGGGATCAGATACTCGACTGTGTGCAGCATCGTCGATTCCAGGATCTACTTGGGCGAAGTCCTGCTGAACGGCCAGTGGTTTGCTGGCAAGCACGAGCCACTTATCACCTCTGGGGAGTTCGAGGCCGCGCATCTTGGCCACGTTCCGGGGCGTCGGCGGGGACGCGATCTGTTGTCCGGTCGGGTGTTCTGCGGGCTTTGCGGCAAGCGAATGGCGGTGGAGCAAAACGGCGAGGGCCGCGTCATGTACCGGTGCCGCCACCGCGGGAAGGGCTGCGATCAACCTCGCAGAACGAACAAGGGGCTTCATCTTGCCGCTCGGTTGGGCCTGCGGCTGCTGGCGCAGGATCCGGAACTGCAGGCAGCTCCTGCGGAGCGACTCGCTGCGCTGTCCGAACGCCGGCGCAAGCTGCTGGAGCTCTACTACTCCGACAGGATCAGCGCGGAGGGTTTCGCCGAGGCGGAAGCTCGCCTGGCGAGTGACATCGAGTCCGCTCGTGCGGCGGCTGGCGAGGACCGGGAGCGGTCATCCGAACGGGAACAACTGCTCGCGCGATTCGAGGAGGTGGCGGCACTCCTTCAGGATCTCGACCTCGACACGGCCTGGGATGAGGCGACCGATCCGGAACGGCGCGTGCTGGTCGAGGAGCTGGTGGAAAAGGTGGCCGTATTCCCGGACCACCTTGAGGTCACTATCGCCGGCGCGCCGAGACTGAACGTTGGCCTCGCTGAAGTGGGCTTGGGTGGCAAGCAGTCGGAGAACGTTGGTGTCGGAGGGCCGACGCGCCAGATCTCGTACTACCGGTCACTG
>PLIG01000123.1 GCA_003139255.1 Acidimicrobiaceae bacterium
GACATCATGCTGTTGCTCCCGGTGTCGGCCGGCTACCTCGGGGGGCCCGAGCGCGGCGCCGTGTTCGGTTTCGCCGCAGGCCTCGTGGCCGATCTGTTCCTACCCACCACGTTCGGGCTCTCCGCCCTCGTGGGATGCCTGCTCGGCTACGGCGTGGGCCTGGCTACCGCGAGCCTCGTACGCAGCTCCTGGTGGTTGCCGCCGCTCGTCGCCGCCGTCGCGACCGCAGCGGGCCTGGTCGCGTACGCGATCCTGGGGTCCTTGCTCGGAGAACCGAAGCAGTTGACAGCGTTCTTGGTGCCTGCGCTGTCGGTGGCCACTCCCGCCGCCGCCGTCCTGGCGATCCCCGTGCTGCGCTTTGTGGCATGGGCAGTTCGCCCCGTGTCGCTAGGAACTTTGCAGGCTGGAAACATCAGGTGAGACGCCGAAGCCGCTTCGCGCGAAGCCTGCACCCAGCCGACGAGACGCGCCGGCGGCTACGGGTGCCGTTCAGCGCGAACAGACCTAGCGTTCAGGCACAGCGAAGGAAAAGGAAATGGCGCAAGCGGGTACCTCGAGCGCTGCGAAGCGCGGAGGTGTCTCGAACGTCCGGGCGCCCTCATGCGAAGGGTGGTTTCGGGCGTTTCAGCAGGGTGGGCAATTCGAGCCTCGCCAGGCTCCGGCACCCACTACGCGGTAGGCACCTATACCCGAAGCCCCACAAAGCGCGTCGCGCCAAGACCACCGGGCCGCGCGGTCCGAGGATGCGCCCGCGGCGCTCGATCGTCGACCGAGTCGTTCCCGGCGAGCCGTCACCTGCGCGCACAGTGGTACGGCTGCGGGTGCTGGGAGTGCTCGTGGTCGCTGTCTTCTCGCTGATGTTCGTCCGGTTGTGGTACCTGCAGGTCCTCGGTAGCAAAGGATTCGCCCAGGCGGTGACACAGAACCAGGTCCGCGAAGTCGAGGTCCCGGCGCCTCGCGGGCTCATCCGCGACCGCAGCGGGAACGTCATGGTGGGCAATCAGGTGACCGAGGACATCACGTTGTCGCGTCTCTCCGCCGAGCAGCACCCAGAGGTGGTAGGTCGGCTCGCTGCCCTGCTGGGCGTCACGCCCGCCCAGATCCAAGCCGACCTGTCGAACACCCAGTACAGCCTCTACAAGCCGGTGCCCGTTCTGGAGAACGCGCCGATCTCGGACGTCTTGTACATCGGTGAGCACTCGACGCAGTTCCCCGGCGTCTCGGCCACCGCCGACACCACCCGCACCTACCCAATGGGCCAGACCGGGGTGCAGATGCTCGGATACCTCGGTGGGATCACGAGCGACGAGCTCAATGCGCACAAGTCCCAGGGGTACCAGCTCGGTGACCTCTACGGGCAGAGCGGTCTCGAGAACCAGTACGAACGCGCCTTGCGGGGAACCCCGGGAACCAAGCGCGTGGAGGTCGACGCGCAGGGACAGGTCGTGGGTGACCTTGGGCAGACCCAACCTTCGTCCGGCGACGACCTGGTGACGAACATCGACGGGGGACTCGAGCAGACCCTCCAGCAGGCGCTCGACTCTGAGATCGCGTCTTTGCCCGGGAGCTCGGGCGGGGGTGCCGCTGTGGCTATCGACCCTCAGACAGGGGCTGTGCTGGCGCTCGCGTCCTCTCCAACGTACGACCCGACCTGGTGGGAGCCGGAGATGACCAATGCCCACTACGCGCAGCTGAGCAATCCCTCGAGCCACTATCCGCTCAATGACCGGGCCATCGACGGCCTCTACATACCGGGTTCGACGTTCAAGCTCGCGACGGCCACCGCCGCCCTGAACGATGGGCTCATCACGCCCGGCTACTACTACGACGACACCGGTCGATACACGATCCCGGGCTGTAAGACGAGCGGCTTAGGCTGTGCGACCTACACGGACAACGAGGGGGAGATCGGTGGCGAGGTCAACGTCACCAAGGCCCTCACGATCTCGAGCGACATTTTCTTCTACAACCTCGGGGTGACCTTCTGGGACGATTACAAGGCGAACGGCCAGTACGGCGAGACCCCGATCCAGGACGCGGCGAACGCCCTCGGCTACGGCGAGGTGACCGGGATCGACGTGCCCGGCGAAACCTATGACGCCCGTGTCGACTCGCCACAAGTTGTCGCGAGGGAACACGCCCAGAACCCCGTGGCCTATCCGAACAGCGGCTGGTTCACCGGCAACAACCTCGAGCTGGCGTTCGGCCAAGGCGGTACGGTCATCACCCCGATCGAGCAGGCCGTCGCCTACGCCACCTTCGCCAATGGGGGGACGCGCTATACCCCGGAGATCGCGGCGGGGTTGGTGGATCCGGTGACGCACCGGATCGTGCAACGTTTCGCTCCTAAGGTCGCCGGGCACGTCTCGTACTCCCCGGCCGACTACCAGGCCATGCTCAACGGCTTCGAGGGCGTGGTGCAGAGTGGAGGGACAGCGAGCTCCGCCTTCCAGGGATTTCCCCTTTCCACCTTCCCTCTGGCGGGGAAGACCGGCACGGCCACAGTCCAAGAGCAACACCAGCCGAACTCGTGGTTCGTCGGTTGGGGCCCCCTGCCGAACCCGCAGTACCTGATCGCCGTCGTCGTGGAGGGAGGCGGCTACGGCTCCCAAGCAGCGGCTCCCGTTGTTCGCAAGGGTTTCGACTACTTGGTCGCCCACCCCGAGGCGCAGACCCAGCTGGCTGCTCCGTCGTCGACGCAGTCGACCTTCACCTGCCGGCCCTCTGTGCCTTCTTTGACAACCGCAACGGCCACGACGACGCAAACGGGAGACGGGTCCACCACGGCGACGACGCCTTGCACCGCCCCCGGCAGTGCCTCCGGCGGCGCACCGGACGGCGGCGCACCGGACAACAGGGCACCGGACAAGTCCGTACCAGCCAGAATCGCCGCGGGGCTCTGGCAGGCAGCCTCCCGAGTTCGTTCCGGCAGGACGGGCCGACGGGCTGGCGCCGATGCGGCGGCTGACCGGTCACGCACTGCGGCGGCACGAGGGCCCTGACGGGTCGGCTGGCTGTGCTCGAGGGCGGGTCACGAGAGCGGCAGGCCGGCCCTAGACTGATTCGGCAAATGACCTCTTCGCTGTGGCCAAGGATCGAACCACTCTTGGCCCAGGTCACGAAGCCGGCTCGTTATATCGGCGGGGAGTTGGGGGCCCGTGAGCCACTGCACGAGCCCGGTCGCGTGGCCTGGCTCCTCATCTACCCCGATACCTACGAGATCGGGCTGCCGAACCAAGGGCTGCAGATCCTTTACGAGATCCTCAACGAGCGTGAGGATGCTCTGGCAGAGCGCGCTTACGCCCCGTGGACCGACATGGAGCGCGCCATGCGCAGTGCTGGAATCCCCCTCTTCTCCCTCGAGACGACACGGCCGGCGGCGGAATTCGACGTCCTCGCCTTCAACCTGTCGGCAGAGCTGACCTACACGAACGTCCTGAACCTGATCGACCTGGCGGGGCTTGCGGTGCGCTCGAAGGAGAGGACCGGTGACGCCCCTCTTGTCGTGGCCGGTGGTCACTGCGCCTTCAATCCCGAGCCTCTGGCGGACTTCATCGATGCCTTCGTGCTCGGTGACGGAGAGGAGGTCGTGGGCGAGATCTCCGAAGTGCTGCTCGACCGGGTCGCCGACCATCCTCGGGGACGCCATGAGCTGCTTCGCGCCTTGGCGCGTCTGGACGGGGTGTACGTGCCCGCGTTGTACGAGGCGCGCTACGACGGCACGAGTCTGGTGGGGGTGGTTCCGCGGTTTCGCGATGTCCCCGAGCGTGTAGAGAAGCGGGCGATCGGCGACCTGGGGGAGTGGCCGTTGCCGAAGCAGCAGCTCGTCCCGCTCGTGGAGGTGGTGCACGACCGGCTGAACGTGGAGGTTTTCCGGGGATGCACCAGGGGATGTCGGTTCTGCCAGGCGGGGATGATTACGCGCCCTGTACGCGAGCGCCCGGCCTCTCAGGTCGACGAGATGGTGCGCGCGGGGCTGGCCCGCACCGGGTATGACGAGGTGGCACTGACCTCGCTGTCCTCGGCCGACTTCTCGGGCATCGAGCATGCCGTGTCGTCGGTGATCAACGATCCGCAGTGCTCTGGCCAGGTGTCTGTGAGCCTGCCGAGCCTGCGGGTCGACGCCTTCACGGTGGGGATCGCCGCGGAGATCCAGAAAGTCAGGCGGACCGGGCTCACGTTCGCCCCCGAAGGTGGGACCTGGCGCATGCGCCAGGTCATGAACAAGCTGATCCGGGAGGAGGACCTCTACTCGGCGGTGGACTCCGCGTTCGCCCAGGGCTGGAGGCGGGTGAAGCTCTACTTCCTCATCGGGCTTCCCACCGAGACCGACGAGGACGTCCTCGGCATCGCCGAGCTGGCTCGCCGCTGCGCGGAAATCGGTCACCGCTACCATCACAACGTCACGCTGACCACGTCGGTGGGTGGCTTCGTGCCCAAGCCTCACACGCCGTTCCAGTGGTTCGGACAGGACACGATCGAGGAGCTGCGGCGGAAGGTAGGCATGCTGCGCGATGCCTTGCGCGGGGCACGCGGCGTGTCGCTGCGCTGGCACGGTGCCGAGGCGACTGCCGCCGAGGGCATCGTGAGCCGCGGCGATCGGCGGGTGGGAGCAGTCGTTGAGCACGTGTGGCGGGCCGGCGGGACGTTCCAGGAATGGTCCGAGCACTTCGACCTGGGTCTGTGGACGGCAGGTCTCGAGGCTGCGGGGCTCAGCCTCGAGGACACCGTGTACCGCCATCGTGAGCAGCGCGAGGTGCTGCCGTGGGACCACCTGTCGGCTGGTTTGCACAGGGACTTTCTCTGGCAGGACTTCTCCGAGGCGCTCCACGAGCACGTCCTCGAGGACTGCCGATGGACGCCGTGCTACGACTGCGGTGTCTGCACGGGCCTGCCTGTGGAGCACGTGGTGGCGTCTTCGGTCCCCCCTGCGGGGGGCAGCCAGGGCACCGGACAGGACATATCTGTCGGGGGGCTCATGCCGGCGCACTTCGTCCACGAAGCGCACAGAGATATGGCCGTCGGCGCCGCCGGCGGGGCTGAGGACCCCGCCGCGCGCAGGAGCCTAGGGTCGGGGCCCCGTGCGCGAACGACGAGCGGAGCGAGGAGCATGGGCATCGTCGACACCCGCGCGAGCGGAGGTGGAGCATGATCGTGCGAATGCGCTTCGGCAAGCTCGGCAAGGTCCGCTGGACCAGCCACCGCGACGTGGCACGGATGTGGGAGCGAGCGCTTCGCCGTGCCAAGTTGCCGGTTGCCTATACGGGCGGTTTCTCCCCTAGAGCGCGGCTCAGCTTCGGCCTGGCCCTTCCCACGGGCTGTGAGTCCGTCGCCGAGTACCTCGACGTCGCACTCGAGGCGGAGCTGGAGCCCGCGCTGGTAGCGGAGCGGGTCTGCCCCCTGCTACCCCGGGGGATCGGGGTGCTCGGAGCTGGCGAGCCCGAGCCGGGTTCCGGGTCGCTCCAGGAGGAGGTCACCTCGTGCATGTGGGAGATCTCCGTGCCACGCAGCACCCGAAGCGAACTCGATGAGGTCCTGTCCAGGCTGATGGGAGCCGCGAGCCTCCCGATCCTGCGCGAACGCAAGGGCCACGTTGTGTCAGACGACCTGCGTCCTTCGCTGCTGGCTCTGTTTGCTCAGCACACACACGACGAGCTCGGCACGACGCTCGTCGCCGAGCTTGGCACGCGTCCTCGCGGCGTGCGTCCGGCCGAGCTGGCCGAGCTCTTGGACATCGAGCTCGGCCTTGCCAGAAGAACATGTCAATGGATCGAGCGCGGCGGCTCGAAGTTCGAGCCCCTCGACGTGCTACCGGCGGTTCCCGCCGTTGCCGTGGAGCGCGCCTCATGAGACTCAGAAGAAGGGATTCTCCCAATGTCCGAATCGAGCGGGGAGCTTGCGGCCCAGTTCTTGGGCCCGCCGGCCCCGACGCATCCCGAACCCGCCGGCCCGGGTCCCGACGACCCTGTCGCCGCGTCGAAAGCTGAGGAGGGAACAGGCTCGAGCGCAGGTTCGCGTCGGCCGCGACAGCGTCGTCCTCGTATCGGCGACACCCGTCCCGCCCCGCCCCCGGCCGTGCCGCCTACACCGGTGCCTGCCGTAGGTCGGGTTGGCGCCACGCTCCCGGTGGCGCCGCCTGCCGTCGCAGGCGCGGGGGAAGCCCCGGTCGTGCAGCCCGAGACCCCTGCCGCCAAGACCGGGCGCTCTAGGCGCAGGAGCGGGCGCGAACGCCGGGGCCGGCCCGTGGGCCGCTACTTGATGTGCGTGCACGTTCGCCCGCATGTCACCCAGGTGGCCGTGCTTGAGGGCAGGATCCTTGTCGAGCACTACGTGTCGCGAGCGTCCGACGACGCCACTCAGATCGACGGCAACATCTACCGGGGCCGGGTCCAGAACGTGCTTCCGGGCATGGAGGCTGCCTTCGTCGATATCGGGACGCCGAAGAACGCCGTGCTGTACCGGGGGGATGTCCGCTACGACCCCGACGACATAGAGACGGCTTCGAGCGCGACGCTGCGCATCGAACAGATGCTGAAGCCCGGCCAGCTCATCGTGTGCCAGGTGACGAAGAACCCCATCGGGGCCAAGGGGGCACGTCTGACTCAGGAGGTCTCGTTGCCGGGTCGCTTCGTGGTGATGGTGCCGAACTCGTCTGCGTTCGGCATCTCGAAGCGTCTGGACGACACCGAACGGCGGCGACTGCGTCGAATCGTCGATGACACTCGCCCGAATGGACACGGTTTGATCGTGCGGACCGCCGCGGAAGGGGCGAGCCGCGAAGAGCTTGTCGGCGACGTCGAGCGTCTGACGGCGCAGTGGGAGGCGATCGAGGCGGAGGCGAACCGCGCCACCGCCCCCGGCCTGCTCTACCGGGAGCCGGACCTGGCGGTGCGGATCGTGCGCGAGGAGTTCAACCGCGATTATCGGGGGGTGGTCATAGACGACCTCGATCTTTTCAACCAGGTGAGCGGGTACGTCGAACAGGTGAACCCCGAGCTCTCCGACCGGGTCGAGTACTACGACCCGATGGCCGAGAACCTTCCGGTGTTCGAGCGGTTCCATGTCCACGAGCAGCTGCACAAGGCGCTCGACCGCAAGGTTTGGCTCCCCTCGGGGGGCTCGATCATCATCGAGCGCACCGAGGCACTCACGGTGATCGACGTGAACACCGGCAAGAACGTGGGGACCTCAAACCTCGAAGAGACCGTCTACCGCAACAACCTGGAGGCGGCCGAAGAGGTCGCACGCCAGCTGCGCCTGAGAGACATAGGCGGGATCATCGTGGTCGATTTCATCGACATGGAGGTGCGCCAGAACCGGGAAAAGGTCGCCGCGGCGCTTCGTGCCGCACTGGCCCGCGACAAGACCCGCACCCAGGTGTTCGACATCTCCGAGCTGGGGTTGGTGGAGATGACGAGAAAACGCGTGTCCGAGGGGCTGGTCGAGTCCCTTTCGGGGGTCTGTGCGGTCTGCGGTGGGCGAGGGATCGTCCTCGACGAGTCGCTGCTGTGAGACTGTAAGATCTGTCCCTTGTGTACGCAGTGATCCAGACCGGGGGAAAGCAGGAGCGGGTGGCCGCCGGCCAGCAGCTGCGGGTCGAGCTCGTCGACAGCCCCGAGGGGAGCGAGGTCGAGCTGTCAGCGGTGCTCGTGGTCGACGGCGAGCGGGTGCTCGCCACACCGGCGGAGCTGGCCGGTGCTGTCGTCTCCGCACGGGTGATCGGCGAGGAGCTCGGGCCGAAGATCCGGGGGTTCACCTACCACCCGAAGACCAACTACCGGCGTCGGTGGGGGCACCGCCAGCACTACACGACCGTCGAGATCACCGGGATCGACCTCCCCGCGGCCCGCTGACAGCGACGGGCACGGCCGGTGGTGGGGCATGACCCCGCCACCCCCGCCGCTCCCGCAATATGAAGGAGGTCGGGGGGTTGGGGTCCCGACCGGGGAGCGATCACCGAAAACGACAAGGAGGTCCTAGGTGTCGAAGACGAAGGGCGGGGGCTCGACCCGCAACGGCCGCGACTCGCAGTCGAAGCGACTCGGCGTGAAAGCCTACGGCGGCACCACCGTCCCGGCCGGGGCCATCATCGTGCGCCAACGGGGCACCAGGTTCCACCCGGGAGAGAACGTCGGGCGCGGGGGAGACGACACCCTGTTCGCCACGGCCGCGGGCGTCGTCACCTTCGCTGTTCGAAAGGGCCGCAAGGTCGTCGGGGTCCAAGCCGAGCCCACCGCGTGAGCCCGTCTGGAGGCCGCTAGAGGCGGGACATGACCCCGCGAACGATCCTGCCCAACCTTGCCGCCCGCGAACGCGCGACCTCCACGAGCGAGGTGGACGAGGCACTTCCGAGAGCCATGCCTGCGCCGAGGTTCGCCACGACCGATAGGCCGAGCACCTCGGTGTCCAGATGGCGGGCCGCTATCGCCTCGAGCACGCTCGACATGCCGACCAGGTGAGCCCCTAACCCGCGCAGCATGCGGATCTCCGCCGGGGTCTCGAAGTGAGGCCCGGGGAGCTGGGCGTAGACACCCTCTCGAAGAGATCCGTCCACTTCCAGGGCGAGCTCGCGCAGGCGTGGTGACCAGGCATCAGTGAGGTCCACGAAGACGTTCGGGTTACCCTGGCCCGCGCTCAATCCGGTGAGAGTCGAAATACCGGTCAGGTTCAGATGGTCGGAGATGAGCACGAGGTCGCCAGGCGCGAGCCCGGGGCGCAACCCACCCGAAGCGTTGGTGATCACGACCGTGCGACAGCCGGCGGCCACCGCTGTTCGCACAGGGTGCGCTACCTCGGCCGGGGTGTGGCCTTCGTAGAGATGAGGACGCCCAAGGAATACCAGCACCAGGTGATCGTCGAGCGCCACCGACCACACTTCGGGCCGTTGGGCGGCGTTCGTTGCCCGGGGGAACCCCGGCAGCTGCTCGAAGGCGATGCGTGCACTTGGTTCGCCGAGTGCCTCGGTCGCTGCGGTGAGGCCGGTGCCGAGAATCACGGCGACATCGTGGCGTGGCCTCCCGGTGAGAGAGGCAAGGGTTTGCGCGGTTTGGGTCGCTTCGCTGAGCGGGTCGCTAGCCATCGTCTCGTTCGAGCTCCTTCGGCTCATACGTCTGCACTCCTTTGGCTCATAGGTCTGCAAAGGCGGCTGAAAGTTCGCGGTGCAAATGATCCTCGGGTGCACATCGTCGTGCCACCGTATCCGAGGCGGATGTATCTACTGGGTGTGAACCGACGTGTCTGTCTTGCGGTTTCGTACCTCGCGGAGCACCCTGCTCTCCTAACGACGTCGGGGTTGGCAGTGCGCGGATTGCCGTGGTACGAGGGCCAGTCGAGCCTGGGCATGCGCGCAGTCTTAGGATCATTCACGTGTCGGGGTTCGTCGACGAGGCGCAGGTGCACGTGAGAGGCGGTGACGGCGGAGCGGGAGCGGTGTCGTTTCGTCGAGAGGCTCATGTGGCGCGCGGCGGCCCGGACGGGGGAGACGGAGGCAAGGGGGGGGACGTTTGGCTGGTCGCCTCGAACAACCAGGCGTCTCTGATCGCCTTTCGGGACCATCCGTTTCGCCGCGCCGCCAATGCGAAGCACGGCGGGGGAAAGCGGCGTCACGGCGCGACGGGCGAGGACCTGACGGTGGAGGTGCCCGTGGGCACCGTCGTAAGGACGAAGGACGCGACAGCCCTAGCGGACCTGGCGACGGCAGGGGACCGCTGGCTGGCGGCCGGCGGGGGCAGGGGTGGCAAAGGCAATGCCAGGTTCCTCACGAACCGTAGGCGAGCCCCGTCCTTTGCCGAGCAGGGCGAGCCAGGCGAGGAACGTTGGCTCGAGCTCGAGCTGAAGCTCGCCGCAGACGTCGCCCTCATCGGGTTCCCGAATGCCGGCAAGAGCACGTTGATCTCGCGCATCTCGGCCGCGCGTCCGAAAATCGCCGACTATCCCTTCACGACCCTGGAGCCTCACCTGGGAGTGGTCCGGGTGGGGAGGCAGGGAGAGGAGACTGAGCTCGTAGTGGCTGACGTTCCCGGTCTCGTGGAGGGCGCGGCCGAGGGCCGGGGTCTGGGACAGCGGTTCCTTCGCCACGTGGAGCGGACCCGCGTACTGGTCCTCCTCGTCGATCTGGTTCCGGCAGACGGGCGGCAGTTCGCCGACCAGGAGAGGATCCTCCTCGACGAGCTGCGCCGCTACCGACCGGAGCTGCTAGAGCGGCCGCGTCTGGTGGTGGGGTCGAAATGCGATGCAGTGGCGAGCAGCGATCCCCGGATGCCGGGGCTGTGCATCTCCTCGGTGACGGGGGAGGGCCTCTCCGAATTGCTCGGGCGGCTCGCTGCTCTGGTCAACGAGGAGCGCGCGAAGGAAGGGTCTAGCGGTGGCTCGATCGTCGTCCACCGTCCAGCCGGAGAAGGGGTTGAAATCGTGCGTGACAGGGACGGGTCCTTTGTCGTCGAAGGCCGGGCCGCGCTGCGCGCGGTCGCCCTCTCGGACCTCACCGACGACGATGCAGTCGCCTACGTCCAGGCACGTCTGCGCCGGTTGGGCGTGGAGAGGGCGCTCGTTCGTGCCGGAATCCGTGACGGCGACACGGTCCGTCTCGGTCCGCTCGAGCTCACGTACCGACGCGACGAGAGCGTCCTCGAAACAGCGCGTGTCGCCGTGAGGCAAAGCCGGCGGGGGAGGCCTCGTCGAGGTTCTGGGCGCGCACGATGAGGCGCGCGCGATCGCCTCTGCAAGTGGTAGACGCAGGTCGCGCCCGGACAGTGGTGGCCAAGGTTGGTTCGTCCTCGGTGACGGACCCCGACGGAGGCGAGATCGACACCTGCGCGATCGACGGGTTGTGCTCGCAGATCGCCGACCTGCGAGCACAGGGCCATCTGCTCGTGCTGGTCAGCTCCGGCGCCATAGCGGCGGGGTGGTCAGCGCTCGGCGGGGGGTCGAGGCCGACCGACCTACCCACCCTTCAGGCGGTCTCCGCCGTTGGACAACACCGCCTCATGCGGGTCTACGACGATTCGCTAGCGCGCCACGGGTTGGCCGTCGGCCAGGTGCTCCTCGCACCGTTGGACTTCGGGCACCGCCAGCAGTACCTGCACGCGCGCCGGACGTTGTCGCGCCTCCTCGAGCTCGGGATCGTGCCTGTCGTGAACGAGAACGACGCCACCTCTGACGACGAGATCCGTTTCGGGGACAACGACCGACTCGCCGCGCTGGTGGCACATCTCGTGGTGGCGGACCTGCTCGTGTTGCTGACCGACACCCCCGGGCTTCTCACCGCCGATCCGCGCATAACCGCTAAAGTTTCGTTGATCGAGGAAGTTGTCGAGGTCGACCATCGTCTGGAGGCCTTGGCAGCGGGCCCCGGGAGTGCCGTGGGAAGTGGCGGCATGACCTCGAAGTTGGCGGCGGCGAAGATAGCCGCCTGGTCCGGGGTCGAGACAGTGATCGCCGAGGCCAACCGCGCCGGGGTGCTGATGGCAGCGGTTCGCGGAGAAGCTGTGGGAACGGTCTTTCGCCCCCGCAGGAGGCGACTGTCGGCCCGCAAGCTGTGGATCGCTTTTGCGGTTAAGCCGGCAGGGACGCTCGTCGTCGACGACGGGGNNCACCAAGCGCGACGCCTCGCTGCTGCCGGCCGGTGTGCTGTCTGTGAAGGGCAGGTTCGAAGCCGAGGCGGCGGTGGAGATCACAGGAGAAGATGGCGTGGTGTTCGCCAAGGGCCTAGTGCGCCACGGGGCAGGGCGGATCCGGTCGTGGGCGGGTCGTCGAACGAGCGAGCTGCCCGACGGCGCGGCCCACGAGGTGGTCCATCGCGACGATCTCGTGGTCCTGGGCTGAGACCGAGGCGCTTGCCGGGGGGACGGGACGGTACCCTTGGGCGTGACTCAATCCGTTTCGACAGTCCCTTTGATCGAACTGGGACGGCGCGCCAAGGTAGCGGGCCACGTGCTCGCGGCAACTCCCGGGGCCGCCAAGGACAGCGCCCTGAACCTCGCCGCCGACCTCTTCGAGGAGCGCACGGGCGCTCTGCTCGGGGCCAACGAGATCGACATGGCGCGTGCCGAGAGCGCCGGGTTGACCCCGGCCCAGCTCGACCGCCTGCGGCTGACCGAGGGCCGCGTCCGAGCGATGGCCGGGGGCATGCGAGACGTGGCCGTGATCCCCGACGTGGTCGGCGAGGTCGTCGAGGGGTACGTGCGCCCGAACGGCCTGCGAGTGGAGCGCGTGCGGGTGCCGCTCGGAGTTGTCGGTGTCATCTACGAGAACCGCCCCAACGTGACCGCCGACGCAGCCGGCCTGTGCCTCAAATCGGGCAATGCAACGATGCTCCGTGGTTCTTCTAGCGCGATTGATTCGAACAGGGCGATCGTGTCGTGCCTTCGCGAGGCGCTGTCCAAGGTAGGCTTGCCCGCCGATGCCGTGACGTTGGTGGAGAACACCACACATGAGGACGCCATCGCCTTCATGCAACTCGACCAGGTCATCGACTGCTTGGTCCCCCGTGGAGGACACTCTCTCGTCACCAGCGTGCGCGAGCATGCAACCGTCCCGTGTGTGATCGACGGTGACGGTAACTGCCACATCTATGTCGACGCGACAGCCGATCTCGACATGGCCCTCGCCATCGTCGTGAACGCGAAGACTCAACGCCCCGGGGTGTGTAACGCGGCCGAGACCCTTCTCGTGCACCGCGAAGTCGCCGAGGCGTTCTTGTCTCTGGCGCGCTCGGCGCTCGAAGGAGTAGAGCTCCTGGGCGACGAACGCGCAAGGGACCTCATGCCCGGAATCGGTGCGGCTACCGACGAGGACTTCGCTACGGAGTTCTTGGACATGAAGCTGGCGGTGGCGGTGGTGGACGATCTCGATGCAGCGATGGGCCACATTGCGCGGTACTCCTCGGGGCACTCCGAGGCCATCGTCACCGGCGACCTCGTGAACGCCGAACGATTCTGCAGGGAGGTGGACTCGGCTGCAGTTCTCGTGAACGCGTCCACGCGGTTCGTGGACGGCGCGGAGCTGGGTCTCGGTGCCGAGATCGGCATATCCACTCAGAAGCTGCACGCACGCGGGCCCATGGGGCTGCGTGCGCTCACGTCGGTCAAGTACGTCGTGCGAGGTGACGGCCACGTCCGCACGTGATGGCTGAGGAAAGCCGACCGCCGGGCTCTCTCGGTTTCCCCGACCCGGGGCCGGCACGCTTCGCGTCGGTGCCCGATGTGCGCGAACGCCTGGCCGAGACCGGCTATCTGGCAGACGAGGGGACGGCCGGCGTCGTGTACCTCGCTGATCGACTGGCCAAGCCTGTGCTCGTAGAGGGTCCGGCGGGGACCGGCAAGACCGAGCTGGCAAAGGCGGTCGCGTGGGCCACCTCGAGTCGGCTGATCCGTCTCCAGTGCTACGAGGGCCTGGATGAGTCCAAGGCACTGTACGAGTGGAACTACAAGAAGCAGCTGCTTCGCATCCAGGCTCAGCGGGTCGTCGACGACGACGGACACGGAGACGGAGCATCGTCGGCCACGCGCTGGCACGACATCGAAGACGACATCTTCTCCGAGGAGTTCCTACTCGCCCGTCCCCTCCTGGAGGCCATCCGGGCGAGCGAACCCGTGGTGCTGCTCGTGGACGAGGTCGATCGTTTAGAGCTCGAGACAGAGGCGTTGTTGCTCGAGATCCTCTCGGAGTACCAGGTCTCGATCCCCGAGCTCGGCACCGTTCGCGCTCAGCGGGTGCCACTCGTCTTCCTCACGTCGAACAATACACGCGAACTCTCAGAGGCCTTGAAGCGACGCTGCCTGTACCTTCATCTGGACTACCCGACGCTCGAGCGCGAGCGCGAGATCATAAAGACGAGAGTGCCCGCCATCACCGGCGAGCTCGCTGACCAAGTGGCGAGGATCGTTCGCTCCTTGAGAACGCTCGAGCTGAAGAAGTACCCGTCGGTATCGGAGACCTTGGACTGGGCGCGCACGCTCGTCGTGCTGGGGATCGAGTCCGTCGATGCCGAGCAGGCCAAGGCGACGCTGCACGTGCTGCTCAAGTACCGAAGCGACCTCGAACGTGCGGCAAAGGAGCTCTCCGCAGAGGGTTCGCCGACGGGCGCAGGCTCAGCGTCTGTCTGAAGGCTGCTCGTGCTTGACGTCTTGACCGGTTTTGTGAGCGAGCTCAGGCAAGCGGGCCTGCTCATCTCGCCCACAGAGAGCCTCGACGCGGCGGAGGCTCTGCACCACGTGCGACTCGAAGACCGCGAGGCTCTCAAGTACGCGCTCGGTGCGACGCTGGTCAAGTCCTCCTCCCACTGGCGGGCTTTCGAGACCGCCTTCGAGGTGTACTTCTCGATCCGCGGGCCGCAATTCGACATCGAGGCGACAGAGCCCGGTGTCCCCGGGGGCGAGCAGCCAACTCGCGATGGGAACGGGTCGGGTCGCGGCGCCGGCGGTGGCGAGGCGCTTTCGGAGGAGGCGCTCGCCGAGATGCTCTACCGTGCTCTCCTTTCTGCCAACGACGCCCAGGTCGCTGCTCTCGCGCGACAGGCTGTGAGCCGTTACGCGGGCATGGAGGCGGGGCGCCCGGTAGGTGGCACGTACTACCTGTACCGGACCTTGCGGAGCCTCGAGCTCGACCGGCTCCTCGAGCGAATGGTCGCGGCAGTGCGTTCTCAAGTACCAGAAGGTCACCTCACAGGTCTCGAGGAACGCCTTGCGCGGGACGAACTGGCGTCACGGCTCAACCGGCTGCGCAAGGAGATCGAGGACGAGATCCGCCGCCGCCTCGTGGCCGACCGAGGCGTCGAGGCGCTGGCTCGCTCACTGCGTAAACCCTTGCCCGAGGACATCGACTTCATGCACGCGACGCACGACGAGCTGGTCGCGCTTCGGCGCGCCGTTCAGCCCCTCGCCCGCAAGTTGGCCGTGCGCCTGGCCCGCAAGCGCCGGCACGGGCGCAAGGGACCCCTCGACTTTCGTTCGACGCTGCGCCACTCACTCTCCACGGGTGGTGTTCCCGTGGACCCGAAGTTCCGCTACCCGCGCCCTGCCAAACCCGAGATCTTCGTGATAGCGGACGATTCGGGATCGGTTGCGGCTTTCGCGCGCTTCACCTTGCACCTGGTGTACGCGATCAGCTCGCAGTTCTCCAAGGTGCGTAGTTTCGTGTTCGTCGACGGCATCGACGAGGTGACGCGGTTCTTCGAGCGTGCCGACGACGTGGAAGAGGCCGTCTACCGGATAAGCACCGAGGCGAACGTGCTGTGGGTCGATGGCCACTCGGACTACGGCCACGCCATGTCGGTGTTCTGGGAACGCTGGGGCGAGGAGGTCACCTCACGTACGAGCGTGTTGCTCCTTGGCGACGCGCGCAACAACTACCATGCTTCGCAAGCTTGGGTGTTGTCGGAGATACGGCGCAGGGCGCGTCACTTGTACTGGCTCAATCCCGAACCGCGTTCGTACTGGGGCAGTGGTGACTCGGTCATCGGCGAGTACGCCCCACATTGCGACGGGGTGTTCGAGTGCCGCAACCTCCGCCAGCTCGAGCAGTTCGTCGGGCAACTGGCGTCATAGGGCCCTCGGCTCGAACGCGCACAGGCGTTCTCGTCAATCTTGGGTGATGTACGGGCCCTAGAGTTCTTCCGATTGTTTTGCGAAGCTTGGGTTGGTCATGTGGAGCTTGGGCAACAGCGGTCGCCGAGCAAGTCCGCAAGGCAAAAGGGGGCCACGGTGGGACCAGTCCACGTCGTGTCGCGACTGGTAGCCGCAGTCGCGGTGGCTTTCTTCGCCGGCACAGCGACGGCAATCGCCGTCGAGGTCGGCAGCTCATCTAGTCCGGCCTTCGCCGAGAGCTCGCCGGTGGAGGTGTTCTGTCCTGGCACCCCGGTGGGCAACGTCGTCTCCAACGACGTCGTACTGAACGGGACGCTTTCCCCGAGCGAGCCCGCACCCGGCCAGCAGTTCGACGTGACGGGTTTCCAGGCGCAGGTTCCGACCGCTTCCAGCCTGCTACAGGAGGCGGCGAGCGTCGGGAACATTGCTTGGAAAGGGACGCTACAGGAGAAGATCGACGTGACCGGGGCCACCCCCGCCTCCGTGCCCACCGGTGCCATGGCCTTTGCAGTCCCCATCCCCAACCCTGTGCCTCCCGCCGGGATCACAGTCGACGAGCCGTCGCCCCCGGCGACGTTCGGGCCTTTCACCGCGTCGAGCGACAACATCGCCGTCTTACTGAGCCAGCAGTTCTCTCTCACCTTCGACGACGCCGGTAACGAGCTCGATCTGAAGTGCGCGTGGTACCCGAACGACGCCCTGCCCGAGTCGGGTATCACACAGGACACACCTCCGGGCCTCCCCATCTCCCCCGTGATCGCCGCGGCCGGCTCGCAGACCACCACGACCCAGACGTCGGTGGTCGCAACCGGCGCCTACGAGATGTACTGCCCGCATACCCCTGTGGGAAGTCTTGTCTTCAACGACGTCCTCACCACCGGCACCATCTCGCCACAGGCCCTGTCGGCGGGTGACCAGTTCGACCTCGCGCAGTACCAGACCCAGATCCCGATCCCGGCTGGAATCGTGTGGGGCCTCGTGGGATTCGGCAACACCGTGTTGCAGGGGTTCGGATCGACCACCATCGAATCCTTCGGCGCCTCGCCATCGCAGAAATCGACTGGCCTCGAGAGCTTCGACCTCCCCCTGCCCGACCCCGTTCCCTCCTCGGGTGTCAACCTCGACATCTCCTCGGCCTCCGGCACGATCGGCCCCTTCGTGTCCAGTGGTGGCGCCATAACGATCGCCGGCGAGGAAGACGTGCTGATGGTGGCAGGCGTCTCGCAGCACATCGTCAACATGAGCTGCCAGGCATATCCGAACGACACCATCACACCCTCGGGGGTGGTAACCACCCAGCCGCTCGGCATTCCGATCTTGCCCGTCATCACGACAGGCCACGCGACGGGGAGCTCCTCCACCACCTCGACCACGCCCCCTACCGTGCCTGGGTCACAGACGGGGGCCTACGAGCTGTCATGCCCGGCCAGCCCGATCGGGAACGTGGTGCTCAACGACACGCTCACCACCGCCGCTCTCTCTCAATCCGACCCGTCTGTGGGACAGACCTTCACGATCACGGGGTACCAGACTCAGATCTCGGTGCCGCAGGCGATGCTGCAGCTGTTCGAGGGCGTCGGCATCGATTCGGTGAAGGGTTTCATGGTCCTGGACGTGCTGTCCACGGGAGCCTTGCCGACCGGCGGTCCGTCCTATCCGGTGGGCTATCCGGGAGGCCCTGTGGGGGTGGGCACAGTCGTGGCGAGCACCTTCGGGGTGGGCACGGTACCGATGAACAGCGCTTCGGACGGGGCCGTCTCGCCGAGCTCGACTTACGTCCCGACTGCGCCCATACCTTTCGCCGTGGACCTGCCCAACCCCGTGCCGTCGTCAGGAGCTGTCTTCGACGTCTCGTCTGCTCCCGCCGGCCTGGGTGCTTCGTTGGTCGCCCTCGGTGGACCCATAACCATCGAGCAGGTGGGGCTGGCCCTGGATTTCCAAGCCCCGGCCGACAACTACTGGTTGAACTGCCAGGCATATCCGAACGACACCGACCCGAACGGGATAACTACGACCTGGCCACAAAACGCCGGCTCACCGGTGGTCATAGCGACTGGGCAGTCGGTTCTCACACCACCCTTCACCAGTGGTTCTCCAGGTCCGTATGAGCTCTACTGTGGTGGTACCCCAATTGGAAACCTGGTGCTGAACGACGCCACCACCACGGCCACCCTTTCGCCGGCCGATCCATCTCCGGGGGAGCAGTTCGAGGTGACCGGCTATCAGCGCCAGGTCACGATCCCGGCACAAGTAGCCTCGCAGGCCGCGTCCTTTGGGGCGAGCGCGATCACCGGCACGTCCGACTCCACCTTGGAGGCCGTTGGGGCCGCGCCATCTTCGCTCTCCACAGGGGAAATGAGCTTCAACGATCCTCTGCCAGAGCCCATCGCGTCTTCGGGGGTGACGCAGGCCACGCCGTCGTCTCCGACCGATTTCGGCCCCTTCACCGCCACAGGCGGCACCGCGAGCATCCTCGAGGCTCCGACGACCACGTCGACGCTGGAGGTCGCCGGCTTGTCGTTCACGATGACCTGCATCTCCTATCCGAACGACAGCGTTCCCACCGGTATCGCCGGCGTCCCTCCGGTCGGCTCGCCCATATGGCCCCTTGTCGCAAGTACGGCGCCGCAGTCCACGACACCGGCTACGCAAGCCGAGGGAGCGAGTGCCACGAGCGACCCCGCTTCGAACGGTACCCACAGCGGGTCGTCCTCCACCCCTACCGCCGTCGCGACATCGGGCGCGCTCGCGTTCACTGGTCCGGGTTCTCTCACCAGATGGCTCGTCCTTGCCGGCGCGACCTTCATCCTCCTCGGGTGTGCCTTTCTCCTTCTCCTCGACACGCCGCCACGAACGATTCACCGGTTGATGTCGCTAGGCCGAGCACGCCGCAGGGTGTAGCGGCCGAACCTCGAGATCAGAGCGCGCAGCAGACTGGTCTGTCAGCCGCGCAGCAACTCTGCGATGCGGAAGGCGAGGTCGATCGACTGGCGAGCGTTCAGCCGAGGGTCGCACGTCGTCGTATAGCGCTCGTGGAGCTGTTCCTCCGCGATGTCGCCGAACCCGCCTAGGCACTCGGTGACGTCGTCGCCCGTCAGCTCCACGTGCACCCCGCCAGGCCACGTGCCCGCCTGGCGGTGAGCCTCGAAGAAGCCGCGTAATTCACCCAGGATGTCGTCGAAACGTCGCGTCTTTCGCCCTCCGTTGCTCACGAAGGTGTTGCCGTGCATCGGGTCGCATGCCCAAGTCACCAGGTGACCCGAGTCGCGCACTGTTTCGAGCAGCGGTGGGAGGGCGTCGGTGACGCGATCGGTGCCCATCCGAGAGATGAGGGTCAGCCTTCCCGGGACGCGGTCGGGATCGAGGCGTTCGCAGATCTCGATCACTTCCTCAGGTGTGACCGACGGCCCGAGCTTGCACCCCAGTGGGTTCTTGATCCCGGCGAGGAATTCGACGTGCGCGCCGGTGATTTGCCGCGTGCGTTCGCCGACCCACAGCATGTGGGCAGAACAGTCGTAGAAGTCCCCGGTCAACGAGTCGCGCCGCGTGAGCGCCTCTTCGTAACCGAGGATGAGCGCCTCGTGGCTCGTGTAGAAGTCGACCTGGTGCAGTGAATGCTCGCTGGAGAGCTCGATGCCACAAGCCTCCATGAAGTGAAGCGCCCGGTCGATCTCCGCGGCGATCTGCTCGTAGCGGCGCCCCTCGTCGCTCGAGGCCACGAACTGCTGGTTCCAGATGTGCACCTGGGACAGGTCGGCAAATCCTCCTTTGGTGAACGCGCGCAGCAGGTTCAGCGTCGACGCCGACTGGTGGTAGGCGGCGACGAGGCGAGAGGGGTCCGGTACTCGCGCTTGGGGATTGGGGGCGTCGTCGTTGACCATGTGACCCCGGAAGCTGTCGAGCTGCACCTCGCCGACGAGCTCGGTGGCCGACGTTCGCGGCTTGGCGAACTGGCCCGCCATGCGGCCCACCTTTACTACCGGCACGCCGGCCCCGTAGGTGAGGACCACCGCCATCTGCAGGATGATCTTCAACTTGTCGCGGATCGTGTCTGCCGAGAGCTCCGCGAACGACTCAGCACAGTCTCCGGCTTGTAGCAGGAACGCCCTACCCTCTGCCACCTCGCCGAGAGCCCTCGTGAGGCTGCGTGCCTCACCTGCAAATACGAGAGGGGGTAGCGCGCAGAGCTCCTTCAGGGCGCGTTCGAGCAGGTCGTCATCCGGCCAAGGAGGCTGCTGGGCGGCGGGGCGCAGCCGCCAGCTCTGGGGAGACCAGGACACTTGAGTCACGCCGACAGCGTACGGCTTGTTTGCCCTTCGGCTTATCTGCCTCCAAGGTGTTCGGGTCCCTGACTTAGGCTCGTGAGGTGGAGCGGATCGGAATTCTCGGCGGGACGTTCGACCCAGTTCACGTGGGTCACCTTGTGGCCGCTTGTTGGTGCCGGGATGCCCTCGAGCTGGACCGGGTGCTTTTGGTGGTCGCAAACGAGCCTTGGCAGAAGACCGGTACGCGTGAGCTCACGGCGGCCGAGGACCGGTTTGCCGTCGTGACCGCTGCCGTTGAGGGTGTCGACGGGCTCCAGGCGAGCCACATAGAGATCGAACGGGGTGGACCGAGCTACACCGCTGACACGGTCCAGGAGTTGCGCGTGGCCCACCCAGGGGCCGAGCTTTTGCTCGCCATGGGATCCGACGTGGCAGCCGAGCTCGGGACCTGGCACCGTTTCGAAGAGATCAAGGGTCTGGTCACACTCGTCGTGGTGGACCGCGGTGGAGCCGCCCCGAAAGGCGCTGCGCAGGAGAGGTGGGGGGGTGCCCGCTCCGTCCTTCACGTGCGGATACCGACGCTCGAGATCTCGAGCAGCGAGCTGCGCGAGCGCCTACGGCGAGGCCGCAGCGTCGACTTTCTTATACCAGAACGTGCGATCCGTTGCATCCGCCGCTTGGGTCTGTACTCTGTCAGTGGATGAGCAGCGCCGTCACAGCATGAACTACCCGGCCCACCAGGAGGCGGCGGGGTGTGATGGTCAGTGTGTGCCTGCCGCTGCGACCACCGCGGCACGCGCCGCGGCCGGCAAGCTCGGTTCGCAGACGGTGATAATGGCGATGGGCGACCTGCTTGCTGTCACCGATGCGTTCGTCGTGACCAGCGGCCGCAACCCTCGTCAGGTGCGCACCCTTGTCGACGAGGTCGAGCGGCAGGTGAAGGAGGCGACAGGTCGCGCGCCACACAGCGTAGAGGGGCTGCACGACCTGCAGTGGGTCTTGATGGACTACGGCGACTTCGTAGTCCACGTCTTCCACGAAGAGACCCGGGGCTACTACGACCTGGAGCGGCTCTGGGGCAACGCGCCACGCGTCGCCTGGGAAGAGCAAGTCCACGCTCAGGATGCGCCGCCGCTAGCTGAAGGTTGAGGGGCGAACGGCGCGAATTCGGACTGGTTCGCCACCTGCACCTGAGCACCGTTCGCCACGGGCACCTCGATCGGCTGGCCGGCTAGCTGGAACGCAATACCGGTCATGTTCACACCTGACAGGTTGCTGGCGGTGTAGACGATCTGCGCCACCGCTTCGATCTGCGCCTGGCCCACTAGCTGCCCGAAGGTGCCAGCGAGGTTGACCGTCACCAGCCCGGCTGAAGCGATGCTCGCCCCCATCACAGAGGTCTGAGGGGGAACCGCGCTCTGAAGCCCCGCCGCCGTCTCGGCTGCTGTGGGCCCGTCGACGAGAGCACCGAGCACCACGGCCAGCGAGTCCTGTGCGGCGGGCACCTCTCTGGACACTGCGACGAGGTGGCCCGAGGGGTCCACGAGGAAGATCTCGATGGGAACCTCGGCCGGCGAGGCGCCGGTGGTCGAGGTCGTCGGCGAAGACGAGGGAGCGAGGAGGCCGAACGGCACCCCTGAGCGAGAGAGAGCCGTCGGGCCCCGGTCGACCGGCACCCCGCATCCGCCGATCACTGCCAGCACGAGGATCGCGCCGAACGCGAGCAGGACGTTGCGAACCTGCGCGGTGCTCACCCTGCCTCCTGCGGAGTCCTGGTCTCGAACGAAGCGTTTGTGGCGGTGACAGGCTTTCTGTGGTTGCCGTTCGTCCTCGCCAGTGGCGGCGCCTCGCGCGTCTCGCATGGCAGCTCGACGACGAAACAGTTCTCGCCCCCGTGACCTTCCTCCACCCACACACGTCCGCCGTGGAGCCTGACGTGCTCGGCTACGAGCGAGAGGCCCAGCCCCGAGCCATCGGTGGCGCCTCGATGACCGGCGGCTTGGCCCCTGTAGAAGCGTTCGAAGATCCGTTCACGTTCCGCCACGGGCACGCCCGGACCGCAGTCGGCGATCACCAGGCGGACGGCGCCCGGCGCCGGCTCGACCGCGAAACGGGTCACTCCTCCCGCGTATTGGTTTGCATTCGCGACGAGGTTCGCCACGACGCGCTCGATTCGTCGTTTGTCGAGCGACAGGCGCAGCCCGGCCACGGCCGGGTCGACGTCGACCGGTACGCGCGCGGCGCCTGCGGCATCCGCGGCGTGGCGCGTCAGCTCTCCCACCTCCACCTCGTCGAGCAGAAGCTCCGCAGACCCCGTGTCCATCCTGCTGATCTCCAACAGGTCGTCCACGGTGCGCTGGAATCTCCGGATCTCGGCGGTGAGCAGGTCGAGGGCACGCCTGCTGCGCGGTGGGAGTTCGTCATGGTGTGCCTCGAGCACCCCGAGCGACGTGGCAAGCGTGGTGAGCGGCGACCTGAGCTCGTGGCTGACGTCGGAGGTAAAGCGCACCTCGCGGTTGATCCGTTCGAGCAGGGCGTCGGACATCTTGTTGAAGGACGCCGCCAGAGCCGAGAGGTCGGGGTCGTCGGCGGTGAGCAACCTGGTGTCGAGCTTTCCCCCGGCGATCGTCTCGGCCGCCCTCGAGACCTCCCCCAAGGGGCGCAGGGCTCGGCTGCTCGCCCAACGGCCTGTCACCGCTCCGGCAGCCGTGGTGAAGAGAGCCGCGCCGGTCAGCGCCAGGGCCAAGATCTGAAGGGTGCGCGCAAGCTCGGCCAGGGAAAACACTTCGAAATACGCCGCATTTGCCGCCGGGAGAGGGACGCCGACGACCATTTGCGCAGACCCGTTGAGCATGAAGTGCTCGGTGGCAGGCGTGCCATGAAGGACGAGCTCACGTAGCGAGGCGGGAATGCTGTTCTCGCCCACCGAGAACGACGTGGCGTACCACGCTCCACGTCGTTCGAGAACCGACATCGACCCCGGAACCGTGTCCAGAGAAGCAAAGAGCTGGGTGATGTCCGGGGAGTGCGACCGTAAGAGAGACGAGCGAGCCAGAGAAGCATTCACGTACGCCTGGCGCAAGATCGCGGTCTCGCGCTCGTGGAGGATGAACTGCCGAGCCGTGAAGTAGGTCAGGGCGCCCATGGTCGCCGACAATGCCAGAGCGCCTAGAGCAAAGGTGACGGTCATCCGCGAGCGCAGGCCGAGGCGTCGCCATGGTCTCCAGCCGTGGGGGAGCATTCGGTCTCTCAAATCGCCAGCTTGTAGCCCATGCCGCGTACGGTCATGACGTGGCGAGGGTTCCCCGGGTCCGCCTCGATCTTCGTGCGCAGGCGACGTACGTGGACGTCCACCAACCGGCCGTCGCCGAAGTAGTCGTAACCCCACACCCGGTCGAGGAGCTGCTCACGGCTGAGCACCTTCCCGGGATTGGCAGCGAGCTCGCACAGCAGGCGGAATTCCGTACGGGTGCAGTGCACCTCGTTCCCGTTTCGAAGCACCATTCCCTCGTCGGGACGGACCTCGATGTCGCCGAAGCCGAAGGCGCTCGGCTCACCTGTAGGTCGCACCCGCCGCAGCAGGGCCCTGATG
>PLIG01000041.1 GCA_003139255.1 Acidimicrobiaceae bacterium
GCGGTGACGACGACCCACGAGGCGATCTCACCGCGCTCGTCGGCAGAGATGAGGTTGGTCCGGGCCGACACATAGGCGCGCAGGAAGCTGAGACTGGCCCGGACCGACTCAAAGGCCGATTGAAAGACGGAGCGCGCCATGGCCCCGACCTTTTCTCTGTAGTTCGGGCTGTCGTTCGAAGGAGTGACGTTGGGCGATGCCATGTGGTTCCTTTCGTTGTTGGGTTGGGTTCAGATGTGGCTGCCGGTGAAGGCGGCGAGGGCGGGGTAGAAGACGAGGACGCCGTAGCCGGCCATGAGCAGCACGCCGGGCAGCAGCATCTTCTGGGTCACGGCCTGAGCGGCGTCCTCGAGGGCGGAGGTTTCCTTGAGGCGCAGCGATTTGGCTTTGGCGTCGAGCGAGTCGCGGATGCGGGCCCCGTCACCGGCCTGGGCCATGGCCCGGGCCAGATCGGTGAGCTCGGGCAGGTTGAAGCGGAGCGCGACAGCTTCGAGCCCCTCCCAGGGCGCCTTGCGGTAGGCCTGCGCCCACAGCAGGGACTGGGCGATCTCGTCCATGGCCCAGTCGGTCGACGACACGCCCGATGCGACCTCGAGTGCGCTGGACCATCCCATGGCGCCGGCCATGGCCATCGAGACCAGCGACGCGTAGGTGGACAGCGAATGGCAGAAGTGCCGACGGCGGCGCTCGGCTGCCTTGTGCAGATCGACGAAGGGGCTGACGGCGCCCGCTGCGCCGAGGACGAGCACGCCGAGTGCGGGGACTTCGAAACTCAGATGGATACCAATGGCCCCCATGGCGGCCCACAGCACCGGGCCGAGGAGTGCGAGCCCGATTGCATATCCGACGACCTTGACGGCGAAGGTCTCGGTNNGCCCCCCGCCGTGCCCCACCGACCCGGTGACCGACAACGTCGAGGGGGGCGGGAGTGTGCTCCCCACTGAGCCTGGCCAGAGCGGCCCGGAGCGTCAGTGGTGGTGGGAACAGGCCCCACAGCAGCGTGGCGAGTCCGATACCGCATCCGAGTCCGACGACGACGATCAGTGCCATCTACGTGGCCTCGCTCTCGAAGAGGCGAGGCATGGGCTGGGGACGCGACAGGCGGTTCATGGCGGCGAACCCGCAGGCGAACAGGGAGGCGGCCGCCAGGAGCGCGACCTGGCCGGCCGGGGTGCCAAACGGTCTGAAGTAGCCGTGGCCGATGACCAAGATGCCGAGTGTGAAGACGAGGGTGATAACGATCACCAGGCGCATGTCACGTCGGGGTTTGGACCGGGCCACCTCGGTGCGTTGCCAGAGCGCGATCTGCTCGCGTGTGCTCGCTGCCGCGCTGGCCAACAATCCCCCGAGGTCCGAGCCGCCGAAGCGGGCCGCCAGGATGAGCGGGGCGATCGCTTCGTCGGCCGCGGCGTCGCCCAGCTCGTCGGCAAACGCGTACAGGGCCGCATCGAGCGCAGTGCCGGTCTTGATGCGCACGATCAGGCGGGCGACGGGTGCCTTGATGGCCGGCGGGGCGCTGCGCTCGGTGGATTCGATGGCGGCGAGCAGGCCCCGGTGGGCCGCCACGCTGTCGCGCAGCGCCTCGATCCAGGTGGCCAGGGCCTCGAGCCGATCGACCACACGGCGCGAGGTGGTGGGTTGGAGTGCGGATCGCAGTGTCCACCCGACGGCCCCGCCGATGGCGGCGCCGACCGGCCAGTGGGTCACCAACCCAACTACAGCGGCGAGTGCCAGGGCGCAGGCGGCGGCCTGTCGGTTGGCCGGATCGATGCTCCTGGTGACCGACAGCCGCCCGGCTGGCCGAGCGCTGGACCAGATGCCCGAAATGACCAGCGCGAGGCCCACGCCAACGCCCGCCCCGAAGAGGACGATGACCGGGGTCATCGTCCGTACACCTGGTGGAGGGGGGCCTCGTAGCCGAAGTCCGACAGCCGATCGCGCAGTCCCGGTGGCATGGAGAGGTGGTGCACCGCCGGTCCACCGCCCACTGGTTCGGCGAAGATCTCGGTCGAGATGACATGGGGGCCCTCTGAGTCCTCCACCACGCGCACCGAAGACACGTAGCGCCGGGCCAGACCAGAGCTGTCGGGTCGCTTGCGCACGAAGATCACTAGGTCGAGCGCCTGGGCGGTGAGCTGGGCCGCCGCGTTGTCGCTCAGGTGCTTGGGGGACTGGGAGGCATAGGTCTTGATCTTCCCGAAGGTGCCTTCGGTGGAGTCCGCGTGGATGGTGCACATGGAGCCGGCCTTGCCCGCCGTCATGGCGTTGAGCATGGGGACGATCTCGTCGCCGAGGACCTCGCCCACGATCACCCGGTCGGCGTCGTGGCGGTTGGCCCGCTGCACCAGATAATCCATGGACACCGCTCCGTGTCCTTCGGTGTTCGCCTCCCGGGTCTCCCAGGCCACACAGTCGGGATGGCGATGGGGCAGCTCGTGCAGACCGAGCTCATACGACAGCTCGATGGTGACGATGCGATCCGTTGGGTCCGCTTCGGCGGCCAGCGCGCGCAACAGCGTCGTTTTGCCGGCGTCGGTGCCGCCCGAGATGATCATGTTCAGCCGCGCCCGCATTGCGGCGCGCAAGAAGCGGGCCAGCTCGTCGGTCAGAGAATCCGCCAGATCGTCGAGGGTGGCGTCG
The DNA here is from genome assembly GCA_003139255.1 of Acidimicrobiaceae bacterium. Taxonomy (GTDB): domain Bacteria; phylum Actinomycetota; class Acidimicrobiia; order Acidimicrobiales; family UBA8190; genus Bog-564. The sequence goes on from PLIG01000041.1 coordinate 2,641, forward strand.
ATCAGGCGGTGGCGTCGGATCGAAACGCACGGGCGGTTCGACACCTCGATCATGGCCGAGAGCCGGTGCCCACCGGCGAGGTGGAGGTCGACGACGGGCTTGGCGCTGTCGATCCGGCGTTCTCCCCCGGTGTGATGCGCCCGGGCGCCTCGCTGGACCAGCTCAATCAGGTCCTCGTCGCTGTCCGCGATCGCCTCGACCCGCTCTTTGATTCCGTCGGCGCGTTTCNNGTCCTCGTCGAGGAGGAGCTGGAGGCGCCCGAGACCCAGCTGGGTGGCCACCAAGCGGCGGACGATCTGCTCCTCCTCCTCGGCACTCGGCGTCGTCACACCGCGCTGGACCATGGCGCGGGAGGCTTCGTCGATTGCTTCGCGGGCAAGCTTCTCGACGAAAGAGCGGCGATCGCCTTCGCTCATTCCCGCCGTGCCATAATGCACGATCCCATCTGCGACGTGCCCTGTCGCGTAGGTCTCCAACTCCCGGCGTTCGGCGTCGTTCACCTTTGTGCCTCTCCGTTCGATCCGGCTCCCACGGGCACCACCGCGTCGGAGGTCTGATCCCACGACAGCGTTGGGGTCTCGACGTCGACTGGCGGTGGCACGACAGCCGACTCCTCAGGGACCGCGGGGTCGGTGAGGTCAGTTGGGTCACCGTCCTCGACCGGGCCCGGCTCCTCGATGCCCAGTGGTTCGATATTGAGAGCTTCGATGCCCAGTGCCCCGACGAGCGCGTTGGCCCACCTGAGCAGCGCGGTGCGCTCGAGCCGCGTGATGGCGCGCTTGTTGGCCAGCGCGTCGGCGGCCTTCCGATCGTCGGGCATCGGTGGCCCGACGTCGACCCCGAGGGTCCTTCCGATCTCTACCCCCGAATAGCCCCCCGAGCCGGTGGGGACGACTAGGAGCGCTCGGGTAGACATCTCGGCCACCAGTCCGGGGAGGGCGGCTCGGAGATGGACGATTCCCTCGAGCGTCGGATCGAAGAGAACGAGGAGGACATCGCTGTGTGCGAGCACGTCGCCGATGCCGCCGGCGAAGTGGGGAAGGAGCCGGCCGGCGTCGACCACCACGTCGGCGTCGAGGGCGCCGAGCGTCTCCGCGATGGCGGGCCACGCCTTCTCGTTGGCCACCGCGCCCTGCACGTTGGAATGGCCGAAGAGCACGGGAAGGCCGCCGGGGAGATGGTCGACGTGGTCCCAGACGCCCTCGGGAGTGAGCGACCGCCTGGCCGCGGCGAACAGCGAGGCCAAGCCATTGGTGACTGTCGAGCCGTAGCGGGGGGCCAGGTCGCCCCCGAAGGGATCGGCTTCGACCAGGAGGATCCGACGCCCAGTAGGCCAACTCGCGGCGAGGGCTGTGGCCGCGGTGGTGACGCCAGGCGAACCCTTGATCGAAGCGAGGGCGACGACGGTCACTTTTGCCCCTCGCTGACCAGCGAGAGCCCGACCTGGTCGGCTGCCGCATAGGCAGTAACGGTGGCGGCGTCGGTACTGGGCACCTCGAGCGAGACCGACGCTTCGTACTGGGTCTGATTCGTTGGTGGGGGACCCACCGCGAAGACGGTGGCTCTGGGCACCAGGGTCGAGCCGATCGTTCCACTCGTTCCGCCGACTGTCGAGCCCTGGCCGGGCTGGGGAACCGCGATGACCTGGACGCTGTCGCCGGCCACGAGGGGCACAGAGGGCATCTGATCCCCCTTCATCAACAGGCCGACGACCTGTTCACCGCCGGCCAGTTGGGGTGTCGTCGAGAGCATCTGGCGGACCATCACCTGGCCGGCGTAGACGGGCGTGTCGAGCTGCTGGCCGACCAGGGCGGCCGACCCGGCGGCCGACATGGCCGTGATGTCCCCCGAGGCTGGAATCGTGGCGGTGCCGAGGTCAGCCGGAGTGAGGACGGTGCCAGCGGCCAAGCTCTTGGCCGCCACGACGATGGTCACGCGTTTGGCCGAGGACTGGAAGAGCGCTCCCGCTACCGCCGCACACACGAGAACCAGGGCGATTCCGAGGCCGATCTGCCAAGGGCGGCGCTGGTGCGTCCCGGTGACCAGGCGCAGACCATGGCGGTTCTCGACCTCCGGCGGGGACACGAAGGCGGGTCGGGCGGGGGCGGTGGTTGTGACCATCGGATCTCCGTTCTTCAGTTGTTCACGGATTCGATCTGGGCGACCTTGAGCGAGGACGTGCCTTGCGTGGTGAGGCCGGGTAGAGCACCCGCCGAGCCGTCGGGGCCCGCCCAGGCGACCGTCCACGTCACCGTGGCGCTGACGGGAAAGGCGGCGTCGTTGGGATTGGCGTCAGGGGAGGGCTGGCCCGCCGAGGTCTGCGTGTAGGTGTGTGAGCAGCCGGTCGACTGCGCGTCAGCGGGAAGGGCCGTGTTGTAGGCAGTGCCGGGGCCATTGCAAATGACCGTGGACCCGTCGCCGGTGCTCCACGTCACATACGCCGGGGTGGCCGTGGCCGACGCGGTCGTACACCCCCCGGCGTTACAGGCCCGTGCAGTGGTGGTGAAGGGGTGCCAGATCGACGGGTCGATCCAGAGCCATTCGGCGAGGTTCACGTACCCGCTGTTCGACGGGCTAAGCACCAGCGAAGGGCTGGAGAGACGAAGCTCACTGGCCGCCTGCGCGCCCACCACGGCGGGGTCGGGCGGCGGAGTGCCCGGCACCTGGCCGGTGGCGAACC
>PLIG01000035.1 GCA_003139255.1 Acidimicrobiaceae bacterium
CCCCCTGGCAGTCCCTCGACCTTGGCGGCATCGGCTATACCTTCGACTTCACGAGCGCATCAAACGGCTACCTCGTTGCCTCGAGCTCCGATCTCACGAGCAAGTTGGAGCTCCTCACCGCGGTATGGCGCACTCGCGATGGTGGTCACAGCTGGAAGGCGGTGGGCGGGACGCGGGTGCCCCTCAACGGGACCGCCGTCTCGGACAACTCAAGCTGTCAGGCTGCCGGCTTCCTTGCGGCGACTTTCGTCAATGCAACGACGGGCTGGATCGCCAATCCGTGCGGACAGGGACCGGCAATGTGGGAGACGTTCGACGGCGGTTCCACCTGGCGCCCGAGCAAGCTAGCAACACCGCCCGGAGGTTGGGAACGTGGTGTCGTTCCGATGGCCGCTCCGCTGGTCGTCACCGCTTCGGGCGCGGTCATCGACGAGGTCACCGTCGGCAACGGTGCCGTCGTTGTTGAAGAAACCCGAGCCGGCAGCTGGTGGCGCTACCTCGGGCGACTGCGCACAGGGGCCATCGGTCTTCCTGCGACCCTCGACGTGATCGACGCCACACACTTCGCCCTCCCGGCGAGCGATGGGATGTGGGTGAGTGACGACGCCGCTAAGACGTGGCATCTCGTCAGCTCGGGCATCGACCTTGCGGACCTCGGGCCGATGTCGCTGCTCCTCGACGGTTCGCAGCAGCTCGCCGGAATCGTCCTCGCAGAGAGCAGCGACGGCGGAACCGACGCCGACGCCGCGGCGGTGGCTCTTCGTACCACCGACGGCGGCGCAAGCTGGCAACCTGTCGGATCGACTCTGTCCTTGGACCCCTACGGCGGTGAGGCGCCCTACGATCTCGTGGACTTCTCCGACGCGGGGACGGGCTATGTAGCCGGCGACGGTGGGCTGGCTGTCACGAGTGACGGCGGGAAGACCTGGCGGCGCGAGCTCAGTGAGGCCGAGCCCATCGACGAGCTCGAGGTCGACGGGCCCGCCGATGCCGTTGTGCTTGGCTCGGACTCGTTACTGACCACAAGCGACGGAGGACTGGAATGGCGCCTTGAGTCGGAGCCGGCAGCTGGCGGACTTGCCGGCGTCAGTTTCGTCAACGCAGATGTCGGCTTCGGCGTGGTGTGCGAGCCGAGCCCGGCGGATGGGGATTATTGGCAAGTGCCGGAGAAGGTCGAACTCGTCCGTACGACCGACGGCGGACGGAGCTGGCAGGCTGTCTCGCTCCCTCCATACTTCGGCTGTCCGGCGCCGATCTCGAACGGACAGGGAGCTGCATCTGAACAATTCTCTCAGCTGTGCGTGGCCTCAGGTCAGATCCTCTATGCAATCGCTGGGCCGCCCGGCTATCGGAACGGGTGGATGGTGCCCCAAGGCACGTTCCTCTTCCGCTCAGCCAACGCTGGCCGTTCCTGGCACCGGATCGCCCGGACCACCGGGGACGGCATCGACTCATGCCAAGGTGACCGCCTGTGGACTGTGGCCCAGCAAGGAAATCAGTGGGGCAGCGTGGAGGTGCTGAGCTTCTCGAGCGACCAAGGCAGGCACTTCTCCTCCCGGATCGGAGCGACGTTCGGTATCTCGACCTATGCCGACATCGGTCTTCGCGGCGCTGTCATCACACGCGCCGCCGGCACACTCGCCGGGATCGAAACGCCCTCGTCCAGCAGTGCGGTGCTCTTCGAGTGGCGGGGCACCGGCAGCAAACCCGCAAGGATGAAACTGCAGACGACATCGGATTCCGGGTTGAGATGGTCGACGCCGAGCACAGCAACGCCCATCGACGACATCGACTTCACGGCGTTCTTCCTCTCTACAAGATCAGGCTTCACCCTCGGTCAGACGACCCCTAGCTCAAGCGAGACATCGCTGTTCGCGACGAGCGACGGGGGGCGCAGCTGGCAACGCCTGGCGCAGTTCCCGCAACTGCGGTAACTGGAGTTCGAGCTCTCACGCCCCGTTCACGGAAGGACACACCGCGTCTCCACCCTCGTGACAACGCCGTTGGCGGGCGCGTTTGCGATCTTCGAACGACTCGCCAAATCGGGGAAGATCAGGATCATCGGGGGCAGGAACTTCGATGGGGTGGGGGTGGCGTAGATGCACCGCTTCTTCCCGTTCGACGGGTACGCCGCGACCGGCCTAGCGGGCTCTCAATCGCGAGTCGGTAGGACCTCGACCGCGAGGTTGCAGGGCTTGTCCCTCCATCTGGCGCAGATCGTCCAGTTCTGGTTGCGACGGTGTGGCAATTTGCCGCGTCTTAAACCCGCCCCGAGCGACGGGTGCGGGTCCGACAGCCACGCCCATAACGCGCATCCCCAAACCTCGCGTAGGCGCGCCCGCAAAACGCTGGATGGATGGGGCACGTTGCGGTCCACCGCGCATCGAACGCTCACTTTCGCGAGCGTTACAACCCGCTCATTCTGAGATGTCCCCAGTCGTGGTTAGAAACGAGAGACGACCTTCTGCTGGTCTTGCTGGACACCGTGTCAGGGAATCTGGCCGGACAGGCGTTAGGTCAGGCGTGGCAGACAGAGCG
>PLIG01000064.1 GCA_003139255.1 Acidimicrobiaceae bacterium
GAAGCGGACCTGCCAACGGTGCATAACGGTCAAGATCACGTCTCCACCGATGAGCTCGGTCCAGTGCAGCGGGTGCCGGTATGCGGCGGCCAGCAATCGAGCGTGGTAGCTGCGCTCCTGAAAGATCTCATAGGCTCGTTTGAAGGTGGCGATCCCTGCCCAGTCGAGCACCGTGGGGTCCACAGCAAGGTCGTCGCGGTCGACCAGCACTTTCATCCAATCGTCCAGCCGACCGACCATGATCGTGCACACCGGCGTCATGGAGGCCAGGTCGCCACCCTCCTGCACCAATCTGTGTAGCCCGCGTTCCACCGCTTCTGCGACGGCGATAGCTTGCGCGACCGTGAAGCACACGGTGGCGTTGACGTTGACTCCACGTGCTGTGGCTTCCTCCATCCCCGAGATACCGGCCACGGTAGCGGGAAATTTGACCTGGATATTTGGCGCCAAGCTGCTGAATCGCACCGCCTGATTCACCATGCGATCCGAGCTTGTGTAGTTCACCGGGTTGGTTTGCAACGACAGGCGGCCCTTCCTTCCATGTTCGCGCTCGAACACGGGTGCTAAGACGCCTGCAGCGCGGACCGCCATGTCCTCGATCACCGCCCACGCTTGATCGATCTCGTTCCACGTCGGGTTGGCCCCGGCCATCTCGCGGATTCGCGACACCCAGTAGCTTCTTTCCTTCTTCAACACTTCGAACACGATGCTCGGGTTGGACGTCGCTCCGGAGGCCCCCCGCTGGATGGCGTAGGCGAGCTCGTCCACGGCACAGGAATCGTTCCAGTAATCCGTCGGCGTGTCCCGGACCATGCGCAACATCGGACTGTCGGTCGTTGCTGCTGGGCCATCGTCACCAAAGGCCGCGAATCCGTTCGTCGACGTCATGACAGTGCCTCCTTCAGACACACCGGCGAGGTCCGGCTGGGCAGGCGTAAACTTAGGCCGAGCGATCCGCAAACATCACGTTGGCACCGTTTGGGAGTAGGCCATTCGGTGGCACGGATGGGTTTAGAACGACAACAACCGATGGATTGACTTCGCGCCCGAGTGTCGTTGGGTGGATATGGGCGCGAAGAATCGAGCCCATGGCGAGAGGGAAACTCATGAATACTGCTGCTCCGGATCTGTCTCAGGCGGAAAACGGCAGTCGAGGGTCCGGAGGAAGTGCGCCATGATAGGCCAGACACTCCACTTGCCTGGTGGCTCGCTCGCTTCCGGGTCGTGGCTGATCGAACTGACAGCTGACCGGGCGGGCTGGTCCTGGTCATCGTTGCGGGTGCTCGTCCTCGACGCAGGGGAATCCTTCGCCGTTGAGAGCGGAGACGAGGAGATGCTGGCCCTTCCGCTCGAGGGATCGTGGGTAGTGGCGTGCGGTGACGAGCGGTTCGAGCTCGCAGGCCGCGACGGCGTCTTTGAGGGCTCAACAGATTTCGCATANNACTTTCGAGTGTGAGCGGCGGCCGAATCGCCCTGCCAGGTGCTCGGGCGACACGGGACCTTCCCTTTCGCTATGTGTCCGCAAGCGACGCAGTCATCGAGATGCGAGGGGCAGGTGCCTGTTCGCGCCAGGTGAACAACCTCTGCCTGCCCGGGACGTTCGAAGCCGATCGGCTCATCGTTTGCGAGGTGCTGACACCCGCGGGCAACTGGTCGTCCTACCCGCCACATAAGCACGACGAGAACCGCCAAGGCGAGTGCGAGCTCGAGGAGATCTACTACTTCGAGGTCGCCGAAGGCCCGGCCGGGCCGGGCATTGCCTATCAGCGTGTCTACGGGACGCCGGAGCGACCGCTGGATCTGCTCGCCGAGGTCCGAAGCGGTGATGTCGTGCTGGTGCCACACGGCTGGCATGGCCCGTCGATGGCGGCTCCGGGTTACGACCTCTACTACTTGAACGTGATGGCGGGGCCTGGTGAGCGCGCCTGGCTTATCTGCGACGATCCTGCCCACGCGTGGGTCCGCGCGACCTGGGATGCCCAGGAACTGGACGCACGCCTCCCCTTCTACAGCGACCACAGAAGAGAGGCACCATGAGCAGGACTCGGTTGACCGTCGGGCAGGCCCTGGTTCGCTTCCTTGCCGCTCAACGCAGCGAGCGCGACGGCATGGAGTACCGGCTCATCGAAGGCTGCTTCGGGATCTTCGGCCACGGCAGCCTCGCTGGTCTCGGCCAGGCCCTGCTCGAGGCCGAGCTGTCCCAACCAGGAGCGCTCCGCTACTACCAGGCCCGCAACGAGCAGGCGATGGTCCATACCGCCAGCGGTTTCGCCCGGATGCGCAACCGCATGTCGACGCTCGCATGCACGTCGTCGGTNNGGAGCGACGAACATGGTCACGGGAGCGGCACTCGCCACAGTCAACCGGCTCCCCGTTCTTCTGCTCCCCTCGGACGTTTTTGCCACCCGCGTGTCAGATCCGGTGCTACAACAGCTCGAACATTTCGGCGGTCGTGATGTGTCGGTCAACGACGCGTTCCGCCCTGTCTCTCGCTTCTTCGACCGCGTGCAGCGAGCCGAGCAGTTGCCAGACGCGTTGCTCGGGGCCATGCGAGTGCTCACCGACCCGGCTGAGACAGGCGCCGCGACGATCTGTCTTCCTGAGGACGTACAGACCGAAGCGTTCGACTGGCCGGACGACCTCTTCGAGCCGCGGGTCTGGCATGTCCCGCGACCCGTGGCCGACCCAGCTTCGCTTGCCCGCGCGGTGGAGATCCTGCGAGAGGCACGCCGCCCGCTGCTTGTGGCGGGAGGGGGTGTCATTTACTCCGACGCCACCGAAGCCCTCAGGTACTTGGTCGAGGCGACCGGGATCCCCGTTGCTGAGACCCAAGCCGGGAAGGGCTCGCTCGTCTTCAACCACCCCCAAGCCGTTGGTGCCGTCGGTGCCACGGGCACGACCGCCGCCAACGCGCTTGCCCGGACGGCCGATGTCGTGGTCGGCGTCGGGACGCGCTGGTCGGATTTCACGACAGCATCGAGGACGGCCTTTGCCCTCGACGGCGTGAGGTTCATCAACTGCAACATCAATGCCTTTGACGCGGCCAAGCACGCCGGTGTCTCCGTGCTCGGAGACGCTCGGGCAGTGCTCGAAGCACTCCGGTCGGCGCTCAAGGGATGGTCGGTCGAGGTTTCGTACCGGGCGGAGGCAGCAGCTCTCGCTGAGGAATGGGATCGTGCCGTGGAGCGTGCGTACTGCCTCGGCCACGTTCCGTTGCCGGCACAGTCAGAGGTGATAGGCGCCGTGAACGCCGCGTGTGGTCCACGCGATGTCATAGTCTGCGCCGCCGGATCGATGCCGGGGGACCTGCACAAGCTATGGCGGACTAGTGACCCGAAGGGGTACCACGTTGAGTACGGCTACTCGTGCATGGGCTACGAGATCGCCGGAGGTCTCGGGGTGAAGATGGCGGCTCCGGACCGGGACGTTTTCGTCCTGGTGGGAGACGGGTCTTACTTGATGATGGCACAGGAGCTCGTCACCGCGGTCCAGGAG
>PLIG01000076.1 GCA_003139255.1 Acidimicrobiaceae bacterium
GTCTCGGGGTCATCTGGTCGCTGTTCGGCCGAGCTGTCCGTCCATGGTCGTCGATGACCGACATCGAGGCGGCAACGGACCACCTGGTGCCGAACTGCTCTGGTTCGCGCTCGCTCAAGTGATCAGCACGATGCGCCGGTAGGCGGAGAGGAGCGCCTCAGCACTCGGCCAGCCGTCGAGGACCCGGACGATGTCGCGTCGTGCCGAGCGCACGAGGCGACCGGGCGAGTGGAAGACCGACCAGCGAAGCTTCTTCGGACGAGCCTTCACGCGTGCGCCATCGAGGCAGATGAGCTGGAACCAGCGCACGAGGTCGGTAGCCGCGGCAGCGGCCTGTGTCGAGTTCATTTTCGGTCCGCTGGCTGATAACCCNNGAGCCGGCACACCGCTTCGCAAACCGTTCGAGGGCCAGTGGCGGGGGCGACGGGGCGAGTACCGAGTGCGCTATCGCTTCGACGAATCCGCCGAGATCGTCTGTGTGCTCGATGTGGACCACCGCCGGGATGCTTACCGGAGCTGACGCCCAACAGGAGTTTCTCGGGTCCATTCCGGTATGCACGCTCTGATGAGCAGGCCCGGAGCCAAGTGCGGGTGGAATGTCCACAGGACGGAGGCGGCTAGACCAGGGATGTCGGCGGCGCGCCCAGCGCCCCCGAGTTCCGCCACAGGAGGCACCCATGAGCACCAAGGTGTGGCTCATCACCGGTTCGTCCAAGGGCTTCGGCCACGAGTGGGCCGTCGCTGCCCTCGAGCGCGGCGACCAGGTCGCGGCCACCGCCCGCGATCGCTCCAGCGTGGATGACCTGGTCGCCCGCTTCGGCGACGCCGTCCTCCCGATCAGCCTGGACGTGACCGACCGGGCTGCGGTCTTTGCCGCCGTCGAGGAGGCCCATCGGCGCTTCGGGCGCTTGGACGTGATCGTCAACAACGCCGGCTACGGCNNAGTTCGGGATGGTCGAGGAGCTGTCCGAGGCCGACGCCAGGGACCAGATCGAGACCAACCTCTTCGGCGCCCTCTGGGTGACCCAGGCCGCGCTCCCGTACCTGCGGGCGCAGGGCGGCGGCCGCATCCTCCAGGTGTCGTCCATCGGGGGGATCACCGCCTTCCCCAACATCGGGATGTACCACGCCTCCAAGTGGGCGCTCGAGGGGATTAGCCAGTCCCTCGCCCAGGAGGTGGCGGGCTGGAACATCAAGGTGACCCTGATCGAGCCGACCGGCTACGCCACCGACTGGGCCGGTCCCTCTGCACGCCACGCCGAGGCAATCGCCGACTATGAGCNNCCGGCAGGCCACGCCCGGCGACCCGGCGGCGACCCGCGACGCTGTGCTGCAGGTCGTCGACGCCGAGGACCCGCCACTGCGGATCTTCCTCGGGGACGGGCCCCTCGCCCTGGCGACGGCGGACTATGAGTCGCGCCTCGCCACATGGAGGAAGTGGGAGCCCGTGTCGGTGGCAGCCCACGGGACCAAGCGGTGACCGAGCCGGGCTAGGAGGTCGGAGTGGAACTGTCCAAAGTCATGCGTACGAGCGGAGCGGTCCGCGAGTTCACTGCTGATGACCAGGTGCAGCCGAGCGTTCTGTATCGGGTGCTCGACAACGCCAGATTCGCGCCAAGCGGCGGGAACCAGCAGGGATGGCATGTGACCGTCGTGCGTGACCCGACCCTGCGACGACGCCTGGCCGATCTCAGTGTGGCCGCGTTCCGACGCTACGTTGCCGAACAGTCCGCCGGCTACCGGGCGTTTAGTGTGGTGGATCCTGCGCCGACAGACGTTGAGATTCCCGATGGAATTCCGATAGATCAGATGTTGGCAGCGATCGAGAATGCGCCCGAAGTGCTCGTGGTCACGGTTGATCTGCGTACGCTCGCAGTGCTCGACCGCGATCTGGACCGTCCCTCCATCGTCGGCGGCGCATCCATCTATCCGTTCGTACAGAACATCTTGCTCGCCGCACGTGACGAGGGACTGGGAGGTGCAGTTAGTACGTTTGTGGTTGCTGGCGAGCCAGAGGCCGCATTGCTGCTCAACCTCCCGCGGGGCCATGCCATCGCGGCGATGATCCAGCTCGGGAGGCCGCTTCACCAGGTCACCCGTCTCACGCGCCACCCGGTCGAATCGTTCGCGACGGTGGACAGGTTCGATGGCGACGTGCTCTCAAGCGGAGGACGTGCTCGAACCAGCTGAATCGTTCATATCGCTCCATCTGTGCAGCCGGAGCCATTGATCGATCCCGGAAGCTGCGCGCACAGATCGATGGTTATTTCAAGCAGTTCGGATTCGATCCGCTGGCCAAACCAAGCGCACGACGATTACCACCCACTCACCCCGCTCATATCCGAAGTACCGCTTTTCTTCGGGCTGTAGGGCACCAATTCACCGACCGGACCGCTGAGCTGGCACTCTTCGGCACCGTCGAGCATCATCTGCCATGCCCTCCGCCTGTGCTATCTCATCATGTGCAGGGTCCTCGGCCTGCTGAGACACCGCCGGCGGACACCTTTGGAAAA
>PLIG01000236.1 GCA_003139255.1 Acidimicrobiaceae bacterium
CGTCACACGTTGGCGGCTCTACCAGGTTGCCCCCGAAGTGGTGCGCCCCTCGGATGTCGTGATCGGATGGGTCAGAGACGTTCGCGGTTCCGTCGCGTATGGGCTGAGGGCTCGCGTACATCGTGGGCAGTAAGTCGCAGGGTGGCCACCGTGACCGCGGCGACGGTCAGCCCCCCGAGGACTAGTCCGACGACGCGGCCGCTCGAGCCCGCCCACGANNAGCGGCTGGCTGCCCGGTTCCTTGCGCTCGGCGACCCAGGCCACAGCGAGCGCCCCGAGTCCCTCGGTCGTAACGGTCGCGGTCGCTGCGCCGGCCGTGCCCAGATGGGGGATCAACAACAGGTTCAGCATGACATTGAGGGCGAGGCCCGAGAACGCGATCCCGATGAGTAGCGAGGCCCGGCGTGACGCGATCAGGACGCGTCCGGCCATCACGTTGCTGACCGACATGACCACGACCGGAGCGAGAAGACGGCAGCTTCGAACAGCCCCTGAATAACCCGCTCCGCCGAGGATCGGCACGATGACGGGAGCAGCGAGCGCGAACGCCACCGAACCTAGGGTCCCGGCTCCGACCAGGAGCGCAGTCGCCACTCGGGCGCGCCCAGCACGTTGCTCGGCCGGCGCGCGGGACATCAGGCTGAACGCTACGACACTCACTGTTGAGATCCCTCCTACAATCGCCTCGAGCGCGCGGTATGCGATGGCGTAATCTGCGAGGCCGTTTCGATAGTGCATGCCCGCTAGCACCAGCTGATCGGCCCGGACGTGGAGGAGCGAGATCGCGCCGGCGATGCCCAGTGGTAATGCCCCCAGAAGTATCGCGACGACGGCTCGGCTCTGTTCGCCGTCGTCGGCTTCATCGATCATGGGAAGGTGACGAGGCCATAGGAGTACGAGCACCAACGCGGCAGCGAGCGCCTGGGAGCCTCCGACAGCGGTTAACTTCGCGGGTTCGGGCCAATGGCGCCCGACCAAGAACGCTACGAACAGGAAGATCGTGCCGATCATTTGGGCGATGACGTTGGCCCTCACGAGTCGTATGAACGAGAGCTCGTATTGCCAGTAGGCGAGACAGCTGACCGCTAGGAGCGTGAGGATGCTCGACGGCAGCAGCACGAGGAAGGCCAGCCGTTCGTTGGCCGAGAGCACGGTGAACGCGATCGGGAATACCAAGACAAGACCGAAGACGATCGTTGCGAAACTCGCCCAGACGCCGGAGCGCACAACTAAACGCGGATGGTGCCCCTCACCGAAACGCAGCACGAGCGTGGACGTGAGCCCGAACTCACCGACGGCTTCTACGATTCCAGCAGCCGCCAGACCGGCCGCAAGGTCGCCGAAGCCGCCGTGACCGAGGAGACGCGTAACAAATACCAGACATACGACTTGGAGAACGAGCGTGATGAGCTTTCCGGTCGTCTGTACTGCAGCTCCAGAAAGCAGCAGTCGGACGTGGGGCGTCTCGTCAGGAGAACGAGTGTCCCCGCAACTCAATGCCATTCCTTCGACACGGCCCTGATCGCGTCGTGGAGGATTTCCGTTTGTTGAGGTGTGAGCCGTGGTTGCACCGGGAGCGAGAGCACGAGGCTCGTGAGCGACTCCGAGACCGGAAGGTGAGCACGCTCCACACCTGGAAGGTCGGCTATCACGTAGGGGTAGTACACGCGTGCATCGACGCCATGGTCGCGAAGGCCTTTCACGGTGGCGTCTCGTTTCGTGACGTCCGGGCAAACGACGGTGAACTGATGGAAGACGTGAGAACTCTCCAGCAATACGGTGGGCACTATGACGCCCGGCCACTCGTCGAGGCACCATTTCGACAACAGCGCGGCGTTATGTCGACGGAGAAGGTTCATCTCAGCGAGTCGCCTCACCCGGCAGAGCGCGAGTGCTGCCTCCATTTCTGGCAGGCGATGGTTGAGTCCGACGATCTCGTGCTGGTACTGGGTGTCGCACCCGTGATTGCGCAGCAATCGTGCGAGCTGCGCCATTTTCGGGTCGGGCGTCGTGATGACGCCGCCTTCTCCCGCCGACACGTTCTTACTCGCGTATAGCGAGAACGTAGTGAAGTCCCCCCGTGCTCCGATTGGCGTGCCCGTCGTGTCCGTCGCGCCGTGAGCTTGACAGGCGTCCTCGATGACCGCCACCCCGGCCTCGCGAGCTACCGAGATGGCTTCAGTGGTTCCCGCTGTGCTGCCGTAGAGATCGACGACGACGACGCAGCGAACGTCCGGCCGCTTCGCGAGAACGCCGGCGAGGAGATCCGGGTCGATGTTGAAGGTCGTAGGGTCCACGTCGACGGGCAACACTCGAGCGCCCAGCGACAGGAAGGCGTTGGCGGTCGCTGCGAATGTATAGCCTGGGACGACCACGACGTCTGAGGCTCCGATCGACAGGGCGCGCCCGCTCACATACAGCGCATCCGTTCCCGACGACACCGCGACGGCCGTCGCTCCGTTGCACAGGGCGGCGAACTCTGATTCGAGCGCACGGGCCTGTGCTCCATTCGCCAGCTGTCCGGAGCGGAGCACCGCCGTGACTGCAGCGACCTCCTCGTCTGTACCCGATGCGTCGACCCCAGGAACGGTAATGGTGCTCACAGGTTCCTTTCCAGTGTCAGCGCCCGGGCGTTCTCGACGAGCCGGATCGCCCTCAGGCCGTCGACCCCCGAGGCGAGGAATGGCGCAGGGTCTCCCCGGACAGCGGCGAGGAATGAGAAGGCTTGCCCGGCGAGGGGCTCTGCCGTTGGGACCTCGAGACGGGTTCGCAGCACCGAGCCGTAGTGTAAGGCGAAACCGGCGAAGTCCTCGAGCTCGAGCTCTTCTGTCCGTTGCACGATCTCGACGAGCTGAGTTGTGTAGTCCACTTCGATGAGGCACTTGTCGGTGGTCACGGAGAATTCGCGGATGCGGGTCGGCGTCCGCCAGTTGACCTGGATCTGAGCTCCGATCCCCGCTGCATCGACGAGTATGAGGGCGCTTTCGAACAGCTCAGTTGCGGGCCAGCCAATCGCGCCGGTCACACGGATCAGAGCACTCTCGTCCAAGCCGAGAACGAAGGCGCAGACGTCGAGGTCGTGAACGGCGAGGTCGGACAAGACGTCGACGTCAGGCGCG
>PLIG01000128.1 GCA_003139255.1 Acidimicrobiaceae bacterium
TCAGGATTCGTGCGACAGCCTGGGCTGAGCGATAGCGCGCAGGTCCAGTCGCGGGCGAGCATTCGATGACGAGGCCAACACCGGCAGTTCCGAGCGGTCAACGGTCCGCGCCTTCGACCCATCACGTGGTCGCGAAAACCCGCAGCGATGCCGGGATGCAACGCGTCGCCGGGTCGGCAGCATGGAGTACTCCGCCCTCCGGCAGCGATCGTGGACGCCCTCGCTCAGGCGGAGATGAATGCCGTCATCCCCCTCGCCGCAGCTGCTCGTTGAGGGCCTGAGCCTCGATGTCCAGCCGGCGCAGGAGCCCAGGCACGATCCGTCGCTCAGCCAAGCGACCTATGCCCGGCACCGCCACGACCAGCTCGCCGCCGAGGCGCCGAACAGTGCCGCCTCCGGTTGCGGTGAGGACGAAGTCGGCTGCACCGTGCAGTCGCCTCGGGTCCTTCTCAGCCTCGAAGCGGAGAATGCCGGAGCCCGCCGACCGGTCGACCCGCACCTCCTGGATCCATGCCAGGTGGCTGGAGCCGAGCAGGCGGTGCGCGATCGGATCGAGACTCCCTATGAACTCGTACCGGAGCCGCAGCATGGCGTCGTCTCCGTCCTTGCGTTCTTCGAGCACCTCGGGCTGGCTCAGGTCGGGGAGGGCGAGGTCGAGGTAGAAGGCGGGATCGGCCAGGAGCGCCGCGACGGTTTGCTCCGACCCATTGAAGCGGTGCTCAGCGTGGAAGCGCACCGCCAGATGTTGTCACGGTGGGGTGCGCCGACGGCGAGGATCGTGCGCTGATTGACGCCTACTCCTCCTCGTCTTCCCACGCCGCGTTCCGTGCTACTACGCGCTCCCGCCAGTTTTCAGCGTCCTCTCGGGTCGGATACGGGCCCATTCGGTCCACCTGGTGGCACTCGTCGCGCGTTTCGATCTTCTTGTGATTGAAGCAGTAGTACCAATCGCCCTGTGCGTCGCCGAGGTGCATTGATTCGTCGGTCATGTCCACCCAAGCTACGACTGTCGGCGCCGTGGTGCCGACAACCTCACACCTACTGGCTCGCTATCGGCAGACCTTCGATGCCGACAAACCAGGATCGTCCACGGATCCGGGTCGGGGCCACGCCAAGACACCTCGCCGTCATAAGCGGGTCGCCCACCGGGCCATACCGGTCGGACACCAGTCCGACGGGCCTCGGCCGGGGGTCGCGCAACCCAGCAGTTGCGCATGGTCGACTTGCCGGTCACGAGGACGCTTGGCGGCCAGTTCATTTCGAGTTGTGCAGGCGGTGACGGAGCTGCCAGATGCGCAGTGATGCCACGACCCCGGCGAGTAGCACACCGCCGACCGCAGCAAGCAGCAGAGCGACGCTGAACGGCATGTTCCTACTCACGGTGGAAAAGGACACTTTCACCGACTTGGTGTTCTGGATGATGAACGCCAGCAAGAGCAACCAGCACCACAACGCCGATGATTACGCCTACCCACGTTCCTGAGAGTCAAGTGCGTCCAGTCGGATTTCGCGGAGCAGGTTTTGCCAGATCAGGCCCGCTCGGCACCTCGGGCCGCGGAGTAGGACTTTCCGATGCCGGAAACTCATTACTCATGAGGTAGACTGCCTCTTTTTCGGACGAGGCCAACCGCGTGTGGGCCTGATCCCCCGACGCCTGTTCGTCCTCGGCGCGCATTCTCGGCTCTCCCCTCCGCCAAAGTCGACATCCGATGGTACGACGCGCCACGTCCCGTCGCCCGAGTTGCAACTAACCGGCCCGGACGGGTTGTGCCGATCTCACGCCCCCGGTCACCTCTCGAGCCCTCTGCCAAGTGCTCGGTATCGCTCACCCGGGTGCCTCAGATCGCCTGCGCGCCGGGACAGGGACTCTTCGGTAACCCACGACGGTCTTGAGACTCCAGGGACAGCCCCCTACCCGAGACCGGTTTGTCATGTCTATGGTTCACCCGAGCATCGGTGACGCGGCAGCAAGGAGGAACTGTGACCGCAGTTGAGAGCCGCGAATTCCATTTGGCGGCACGCCCGGTCGGCTGGCCGAAGCCGTCGGACTTGGCGCTTGTGACGGTGACCCTGGAACCGGGTCCCGACGAAGCGCTGGTCCGCAACACGTTCTGCTCGGTGGATCCTTACATGCGGGGACGGATGAACGATGTCCGGTCTTACGCCCCGCCCTACCAGCTGGGCGAGAGGATGTACGGGGGCGCCATTGGCGAGGTGGTATCGGCTCCGGATGGGTCGGGGCTCGCTCCTGGCGATGTCGTGACCCACCAGCTCGGGTGGCGCGAGTTCGCCCTCGGGCCACCCGCCGCCTTCGGACAGGTGGACGTGGCGCCCGGTGTCAGCCTTTCGGCGTACCTGGGCGTGTTGGGGATGCCGGGCCTGACCGCATTCGTCGGGCTTTACGACATCGCGGCCATAAAGGAGGGCGACGTCGCCTTCGTGTCGAGTGCCGCCGGCGCGGTTGGAAGCCTCGTCGGCCAGCTCGCCAGAATGCGGGGTGCCCGGAAGGTGATCGGCAGCGCTGGCTCCCGGGAGAAGGTCGACGTGCTCACCGGCGAGCTTGGCTTCGACGCGGCCTTCAATTACCGCGACGGGGATGTAGATCGGCTGCTCGGGGACGTCGTCGGCGAAGGAGGGATCGACGTTTACTTCGACAACGTCGGTGGGGACCATCTCGAGGCGGCCATCACCGCCCTCAACCCCTTCGGCCGAATCGCCATGTGCGGGGCGATCTCGCAGTACAACGCGGAGTCACCGCCACCGGGTCCCCGCAACCTCGCCATGGCGGTGGGCAAAAGGCTCCGGCTCCAGGGATTCATCGTCAGTGACCACTTCGGGCGGCTCGGCGACTTCATGGCCGAGGTCGAGCCTGCGGTTCGCGACGGGCGGATCCGATACAGGGAGACGGTCGTGGAAGGCATCGAGAACATGGTCGATGCTTTATTAGGGATGCTGCGAGGTGACAACATCGGCAAGATGGTTGTGCGTGTCTCATAGCCCAGTCGCGTGGTAAAGCGTTTTGGACCAGCCACCCAGTAACTGGCGGCGCGAAGTCCTCCTTTGCTTCGGGGTTCTGGTTTCGCACCCCCGAGTGTTGTCTCGCTCGGATCTCCGAGCGGGGAGAACTTTGTCAACTTCGCCGACAGACCGACAGTCCGTGACCTCGCCGCATCCGGTCGGGACGGAGTCGTTCGAAGGGAGCGATCGCAAAGTTGTGCCTCGGCGGCGGGGTATCCCAGAGCACCGGGACAGGGACTCTTCGGTAACCCGTGACTGTCTTGAGGCTCCAGGAAGGCAACGAACCCCGTCCCGAAAGGTGGACGGATCAACTCGTCGGTGTCGTCAAGCACCAGCTCGCCCAGGTTGCTGAGCAATTTCGAGTGTTGCTACCGCGTGTTCATCTGCCTAGACATTCTCCACATGCTCTCTTGAGAGCACGAGCCTCCTCAGTCAGTAGGTAACTTGGCCCGTGACCTGCGTCGTTCCTGGCGCAGTGGTCTCCGCCGCGAGCGTTCGCCGGCCGGCGGATCGACCTGCAACAGCCCAATGGTTTTGCTACGGGAAAAGGTACGGAAACAGCACGGATTTGCCACAGCGGCACACCCCGACCGGTCTATTCCTCGAGCGCAGCGCGCCAGCTGGAGACCGGGCACAGCCACTCCTGTCCGGGGCCGTTTGGGGGCTGGCGGGCGAGACAGATGACGCCGTGTAGACGACATAGCGCGCCCAGTTCCAGACGGCCCGAGAGGTCATCGTCGCTGATCTGTCGGCCGGATCGAGGTAAGCGTGCCCTACAGCTCGGGGTCAACTGACCGCGTCACGAAGAGGACCAGGTCACAGCCGGCTCGGAAGTTCTGGTGCCCTACAGCTTTTTGCCCGGCACCCACCGAGTGTCGGCAGTAGGGTGAGCCCGTGCGAAGTGTCCTGGTCGGAATCCTGGTCATCGTCGGAGTCGCCGCCATCGTGGCTGGTGTGCTGTACCTNNGGCTCACGTGGTCGGCAAGCACCGGAATCGTGGTTACGCGGGCATCGCGTTCGGCACCGTGCTCATCATCATCGCATTGGTGGTGGGATTCACCGGTTCGCGCCGGCGGCGCGCCCTGCCCTGAAATCCTGACGGCGCCGCGGTCTTCGGGTCGGCCGCGCTAGCTAACTACCGGCAGTTGCTGGAGAACGGGGCGAGCTTCGACGAGGCTCTTGCGTACCAGTCGGCCTGAACCCGTCACGGAAGCCGAGCCCGAGCCTGACTACACCTCCTCGAAGACGAGGAGAGAATGCGCGAATAAGAGGTACTGAGACTGGGCCGATCTAGCGTGGCAACGCGGCAGACGCAGGCTCCGGCGGTGCTTGTCGCGTGCGGGTCGGGAACGGTGTAGAAAGAACAACATTTGAGACGTATCGACTGGGCCTGGCGCTTGCCTTACACCTGAGGCAGCTCAAGGACCTCCTCTAGCCTCAGCTGATTCATGCTCTCCTGTCCGCGGTTGTCCGCGGGATCTCGAAAAACGACGCGAACTGCAGCGATGTTATGCACAGCGTCTTCCCTTCTCAGACATGTTTTCGCAGGACGGAGAANNCTCTCAAGGTGGAGACACGGGTTCGAATCCCGTTGGGCTGCCATTGACAGCGCTATCAGTACGCTACGGCGGATCGGGACCGGATTATCGCCGATGCGCTCAGTGACCTCGGCAACAGGCAGAGGCATCGATGTTGGAGACCTCATCGTCCAGCCTATAATTGAAGGTAATCGAGGTTGCCGCGTCCCGCTACCACGCCACGCCAAGTTGCTCTTGCACCCTCACAGGATCTGCACAGGCGAGAACGGTTCAATGGAGGCGGACCGTCCTCCCGAGGAATAGGAGAAGGAATGTTTCGCTACGGCTTCCATCACGGTCCTGGGGTCTTCGGTTGGCTATTCCTGGCATTCTTGATTGTCGCCGTGGTGATTGGCGTCATCGCACTCGTTCGGATGTGGAGTTGGCGCGGCACATCATTCGCGTCACCTCGCCCCGGGCCCCCTCCCGCCGGTCCCTGGACCGACCCAGCCTTAACTGAATTGCGAACTCGTTATGCGCGTGGCGACATCAGCTTCGACGAATATGTCGAGCGCGCTGGTCGTCTCGGTTTTCCGATCCCACCAGGCACCAGTCCCGGTCAATAGACCACCCCGCCTGGGGCCATAGCCGGGCCCCCTAGAGCGGGGCCTCGACGACTCCCAAGGGCTGTTGCGACGAGTAACCACGAAGGGGCTGATTGCGCCAGAAGGAATTCGTATGTCGCTCAGGTTGCATCGGCTGGCAGACTTTCGACTTTATCTGACGAAGGCGAGGGGAACGCGCCGAGGCGACATTAAGTCGGGGTCGACCTTCGATGCGTGGATCGTCGAGGCCGCCCTTCATCCCCTGTCTGTAGTCACCGGCCAGCAAATAGCTGGTAGCCCGCTCACCAGGCTTTCTCGAGCGTGGACACCAGGATGTCGAGCCCCTCCTCGAGCAGCTCGTCGGAGATGATTAGCGGAGGGAGCAAGCGCAGGACGTTGCCGTAGGTCCCCGCGCTGAGCACGAGCAGTCCGTGCTCGTGACACGTCTTGGCCACACGCGCGGTGGCCTCGGGATCAGGCGTCCGGCCGTCGGGACCCACGAGCTCGAGAGCGACCATGGCGCCGCGTCCACGCACGTGACCGACCGCTCCTCCGGTGCGGACGAGCTTCTCGAGCCTCGTCAGGGCGATGTTGCCGATGTGACGTGCCCTCTCGAGCAGCCCTTCGGACTCGATGATCTCGAAGACTGCCAAGGCTGCGGCGCACGCCAGCGGGTTTCCTCCGAAGGTCCCACCCAGGCCACCGGGGTGGACCGAGTCCATGAGCTGGGCCCGGCCGGTGACCCCACCCAGAGGCAGGCCACCGCCAAGACTCTTGGCTGTCGTGACGAGATCGGGTACCACGCCTTCGTGCTCGCAGGCGAACCAGGCGCCGGTCCGTCCCATCCCGGATTGGACTTCGTCGGCGACGAGGAGGATTCCGTGCTCGGCGCACCACGCGGCCAGTCCGGGCAGCCAGCCGGGTTCGGGGATCACGAAGCCCCCCTCACCGGCGATCGGCTCGACGACCACGCAGGCGATCGCGTCAGAGCCGACCGTCGTCTCGAGGTTCCTGACGGTCTCGTCGAGCCGTCCCGTTCCGCGGAACGGGTCCGAGTAGGGCGCTCGGTAGATCTCGGGCGCGAACGGTCCGAAAC
>PLIG01000057.1 GCA_003139255.1 Acidimicrobiaceae bacterium
ACCGTTCCTGCGACAGCCTGCCCGGGTCGATCCCGACCGGTCATGTTCGGAAAGCACCTCGGTCACCGGGTGATGTACCGGCACATCTCGACCGGGCCAGTCGAATACACGTTGCAGTCGAGATCAGCAATTATGGGCGTCGTGCGCGATAAGGGACGAGTGCCATATCCGTCGATAGGGCGCGGATCGACTGGCGGGTGCGTGCCGACGGGGTCGATGCAGATGGATCGATAGGGCGGATTCATCGGGCGTGTGGCCGATGAATCGGTTGGAGAGTCCCGGCTTGCCGCAAAGCCGGCACCGCTGTCCGTTGCGAGCGCCGCTCGTCAGTCGACGAACTCGTGCAGGAACTCGACGAGACCGGTGAAGTAGATCTGCTGGTCGTCGTACATCGCCAGATGGCTGCCGTTCGGGCAGTTCAGATAGCGGCCACGGGGCAAGCGGCTGGCCATCATCTCCAGGTGCGCCGGGTCCATCGTGTCGTGGCGGGCGCCGATGACCAAGGTCGGCACCTCGATCGAGGCGAGGTCGTCGGTCCGATTCCAGCCGGCCAGAATGGCATCCGCGCTGATTCCTACGAGCTCGGCCCGAGAAGGTGGTGGCCCATAACGCGAATGCGGGTCCTGCCGGGTCGCTGGTTGAGATCGGCGATCTGGAGGGTGCGAGTGCGGATCCCGAACCTTGCCACGGGTGCTGGGAAGAGTCTTACGGTGAGGGCTCCTGGCTCTCGTCGAGCACAGCAGCGTAGGAGCCGCTACCCAGCAAGGATCCGGCGTGGACGCGGCGATCGCCGATGAGCAGATCCTCTAGGGCTCCGGTGTCGGCGTCGAAGGTCACGTCGTCGAGTTTGCCGAGTTCGTTGCCTCGTTCGCTGAGGGCTCGCTTGCCGACGAGTTCGAGTCTCCCCTCGGCGGCGGCCCGTTCCCGGTCGTCCGCCGGTGGCTGGAGGGCGCCTTCGTCGACGACCATGACCGCATCCGGCCCGAACCCGCTCAACTGCGCCCATTCGACCAGCTGGGCCTTCTTGCCTCGGCCGATGACAACGGCGGCGATCTGCCGTTGCTGGGCATCCACGAGCAGATGGCTGACAGCGCCCAACTCCTTCGCACTCGATCGGCTCATGACCTTGCGGCCAGCGGAACGCTGGAACGACTCGCTCACGGCAGCCCCAACCGGGCACGGAACTCGTCGACCGCGGCGCCGAGGCCGACGAGGTCGTCTTGGACGAACTCCTCGGTGATGTTCGGGACCACGAGCGCAACCCCTGAGACGGAAAGCTGCGCTGGCAGCGGGATATAGCCCCGCCCACCCCCGGCCTTGTCGATCTGATAGCCAACTACCTCACCGCTGCTCCCGACCAGCAGAACCAAGTCGGCGACTTTACCCAGGCTCGCTCCTCCCTCGGTCAGGACGTCATCTCCGAGCACGTTGCGCTCCATGGCGGGATGGGCGACATCGTCGGGCGCGTCCTCAGGGGCGGCGAGGCTGGACTCGTCGAGCACCATCACCGCGTGCTGGCCGACCGCATGGATCGCCTCGGCCGGGAGGACTTCGCGGCTCCGACCGGCTAGGAAGCCGCGCTTGTTGAGGGTCACACCGACCAGGCGACCAGCTTCGGGGCTGTAGATGACGTCGCGCACCTCAGCCACGTCCTCCCCGCCCTGGACCGTGACCACCGGAAGCCCGCGGATCTGGGACGCGGTCATTAGCAGCCTCATCCCTTGTCCTTGGTTGCGATCACGCCTCCACCTCGCCGCCGCCGCCGAATGACCACGAACGCTACAGCCGCGACCACAACGACGATGACCACCAGTATCAGCCAGCCGATCGTGTCCATCCCCAAAAATCCTATCCCCCTCGCCTTGCCCGTGCGGCCGGTACAGAGTCTGCGAGTCCCTCGACCACTTGATCCACACGTGACAGGTGCAACCTCAGGATCTCGGGTGTGACCAGCGACGCTGTCAAGTGTTCGGTTCGCTTCGATACGCGGGCCTGCGCCGCCCGCCGAAACGACTCCGGCACGCCGACGTCGTGCGCGACGGCTTCGACGTCGACAAGTTCGAGACCTACATCGTCCCCGCCGGCGGCGTCGTGTCGTCCGCCCGCGACCACGTCAGCGACACCTACAACCCGCCCGCGAGGGGGTCGTCACGACGATCTCGTCGTTCGTCTCCGATCAGCAAACCGCACAGAACACCGAGAGCGAGAGGAGAACTATTCCCGAACGCGGCGCGCCATAATCGGCAGGGGCGCGATGGGGAGATCCTTTCGGTCCGCGGTTGTGGACGGCCGACCGACAGCGACGTGCGGCTGGAAGCCGGGAGAAGCTTCCGGGATGGTTCGTGCAATGGGACGGGTGGCAGGGGCACCGACCCGACGGCGAGTTGTGCTCAACGACAGCTCAGCCATTGATGTGTGGACCACCACCGTCGCCGATCGTGTTTGACCATTCCTACTGGCCAGCGGATTATCAGCGTCCAGTGTCGTCACCGGGACCAAGCGGCCAACGGGGCGGCCCCGATGGGGGGGAAGAGTCGTCACGCATCGCTCGGGAGCGAGCATCTATCACCCGCCAACTGGGGATGTGAATCGTCTGTACTCGCCGGGCCAGCCGGTGGCCGGCCACCCGGATGACGAGGCGGCGCAGCGGGCCAATCATGAGCAGCAGACCCAGGGCATCGCCGATGAATCCCGGCACGCAAATCAATACTCCGCCCATGAGGACGACCAGTCCGTCGAGCAACTCCCAGGTGGGCACCTCTCCTAGCGCCAACCTCTCCTGGGTGTGGGCCAGCACGCCAACGCCGACGCGCCGGACGATAAAGGGCCCGAGGGCGCTCACGACGATCAGGATCGCCAACGCCCAGAGGAAGCCGATCCGCTCGGCCACGACCACGAACGAGACGATCTCTGCGCCTACGAACAGCAGCACGCCGAGAAAGAACATCGACCTCAGAGTAACCCCTGTGGTCGGTCAGTCCGTGAGCGAGAATGCGATGCGGCGTGCACCGGCGGGGCTGATTTTAGCCGTCACTAGACCTTCCCCTCCGGGCGCATCACTGAGGTGCTGTGTGGCCCGACGTTGGAGACACACCTACCTGACGCGGCGGTCACGCTGCACCCACTGCCGGCGATCTGGGGCACCCCGCCCAGCGCCGGCCATCCGG
>PLIG01000201.1 GCA_003139255.1 Acidimicrobiaceae bacterium
CTCACAGCAACACTCACAGACCCAGGTCACAGCCCTGTGAGTGGAGGGGCCGGTCCCCTGTCGGAGCGACGCGGCTCGGGATCGGTTGTCACACCGGCCTCGATTCGAAACCGTCGGCGCGCTATCACCGCCGTCGCATCCGGCTGGCCCGATGCGACGCCCCGCTCAGACTCGTGTCTGTCCTTTTGTGCCGGTCGGGTGCAGCATCAGCATCGTGTTCGTGACTCTGGCGGCGGCATCGCCATCCGGAGTGCGCCGACCAGCTTGAGCCAGCCGCCGCGCTATTGACGGCCTCTCGGTCGCTGGGAGGGATTCGCGTCGAGACGAACGAAGCCGACGGCGATGAGCACGGCGCCGAGCCGGTACATCCACCGCCGTTGTCACCTGAAGTAAGCAGGGGTGTTTGCCCGGCCCGCGACGAGCGCCGCTCGATCCAACCAGCCGTTGAAAAGCTCGCAGCTAGTCTCCGGTAGCAGCAGACAGTGATGGCAAGACCCACGGCTGATTTGAAGGCCGGCGCCTTCGGGCGGGTTCATGCACACCGGGTCGGCGCCGCACCAACGTGCTTTGTCCAGCGCCCGCTCGATGAGCGCCTCGAGGTTACCGGGGTCGGCCAGCTCGACGAGCCCGCCCAGCGTCCCGAACGAGTCGCCCTCTGCTGTGTAGACCAGTATCGCAGTTTGGGGGGCGCCTTCGGCGTCTGCAACGACGTAGACACGTTCCCGCAAGGACGGGAGTGCGTAGCCGCACACGGCGGCCGCCTCGCGGAGCAACACGTGGGCAAGAGTGTGGGCGAGCAGGTGGCGGGGCGTGAGGAAGTCTCCGGCGAACTCCATTCCGTCCCGATACCAGGCCGACGACACTCGGGTCTCGTCCTCCCAGCGTCGCACCCCGTCGGGGTCGAGGACCAGGAGGATCCCTTCGCCGTAGACCCGGTGGGCGAGCAACCAATCGCGCTCCCGGGTGGCGTCGAGCGGTGCGCCCCATTGCTGGACGAAACCCTCCTGAGGGGTTGGGCGGCCTGGGACGACCCGACTGAAGCCGACGAGCGCCCGGGTTTCGGCGAGACGGGGAACGGCGCTCAAGGCGGCGAAGCGACGGGTGGTCCCGGCGAATAGCGGGCCTTGGTAATCACTGAGCGGTCTCGACTCGACGATGAGCGGAGGCAGGCCTACGGCGCTGGAGCTCTTGTCCGTCGGGTCGAGCAGGGCGACGAGCTCTTGGGCGCGCACGACGTGGTCGTCGAATTCGGGCACGTCGGCGTTGACGATCTCTATATGACGGGCTATGTCCTGGGCGCTGGTTGTGATNNTGACGGCGAGCCGATTGAGGTCCCGCTCATCCGGCGTTTCGCCCCGCTGGTAGCCGGTGAGGATGACATTGGCCACGGGTTCGGCTAGCAGCGCCATGAGGCGGTGGTCGACGCTGGGCCCGTGGGGCAGGTGCAGAGCGGAGCGCACCTCCGGGTAGTACAGGCCGGTGGCGGTCCGTTCGAGAACCTGGGCGCGTTGCGTGCACACCTCAGCAGAGGTGCCGGGAAGCCACGGTTGACCTCCGGGGCAGTCGTGGCGCTGGTTGCGCAGCGACCCGAGATCGACGCTGGCCGAGCAGTTGGTGCACTGGATGATGGGCGCGGTGATGTCGGTGGCGACGCGGTAAGTCAGGGTCGGTNNGGGTTGGAGATCTGGATCGTGCGCCCATTCGACCCACGGGATATCGGAGAGGTGACCGGCCGGGCAGGCGAGCGCCAGCGGGACCTGTTGAGTCGGCCATGCCCGTTTGCGGCCGTCGGGCTGTTCGCACTCGCTGCAGCTGCCCTGTGACACTCCTTCGGGGAGGCGGGTCACGAGGCGCCGACATTTAGGGTTGATGCAGTACTCGGTGAGCGGAAACCGCGCGACTCGCACGAACCAGGTGTCCTTGTCGCTGGGGTCATTACCGACGACGGGCGGTTGGATCAGGCGGTTGACGCCGAGACGCCGCTGGAGGTGGGCATCGATGATTTGGTTACGTTCCAGCCAGCTGGCCCCGCCGCGCCCGTCATTGGGCCGTTCGTGCAGCCATTCGTCGAGCCCGCAGACTACGACACCGACTCCGTTGCGGGCCAGCAGGAGGGCGCCGATACCGAACGGGGCGATCATGTGGCTGCGCTTGATCGGTGTGTAGAAGACTCGGCGAGCCATCAGAACACGTCCTCTTCGGCTGACCCGGTCGCGCCAGCGACGGTGGGTGCGGTGGCCTCTGAGGAAGCGCCGGCGGTCCTCGTGTGGCGAATGGCCCTAGCGCCAGCTTCGGCGTCGACGGACCGCATCGACGTCGGGACGAGCCAGGTGGTGTTCACAGCGTCGGGGTTGTCGGCGCGGGCTGGCGCGTCTTCGCCGAGCGGGCGCAGGAACCCGGTGCTACTTTTCCCTGGCTGCAACGTCCCCCACTCGGCGTGCTGAGTGTTTGCAAGCCACCTGTTGAGCTCGGCGGCCCGGCGGGTGAGGTTGCGTTCCTGCGGGCTGTCGGACCGCACGCGTGCCTCGATCGGGACGAGAGCATCGACGAAGTGGTCGACCGCGGCGGAAGGAGACGACGGGTTGACGGCCTGGCGGATCCAGGCGGTCAGCGCACCGGCGAGACCACGGTCCAGCGCGGCTGGAGTGAACGGGGTGATGCTGACCGGCTCGACAGAGGCGTATAGGCGGCGGTGGAACGTGGAGAACTGCTCGAAGTGGGAGCGGTCCCGATTGTTGTAGGGACTGAGCACGACGAATACGACCCCGGGGGCGTCGCGTTCGTCGCGCCCAACCCGCCCGGCGACTTGGATGTACTGCGACGCGCTCTTCGGCTGGCCGAACATTGTGAGCAGCCCGAGCCTGTTGATGTCGAGGCCGACTTCGATCATGCTGGTTGCGAAGCACAAGTCCGCGCAGCCCTTCTCCCCGTGCGAGACCGAGAGGCGTTCCATCGTCGCGGACACGTCGGCGGTGGCCTGCGCGGTGAGCTCGACCCGGGCTGTCATGGCCCGCTGAGCGAGGCGGGTGCCCGAAGCGCGAAGGGGGCCGGCGTCGACGCCTGTGGCGTTGTGAAGCCGCCAAGTGTGGCCGCGCAGGTGGGTTTGACAGAGTGACTGGACGAGACCGAGGCTGCGGCGGCTGGAGAAGAAACATAGGTTCGTCCACCACGGGTCAGGATTGTGCCCGGCAACGTCGAGGCTGCCTCCAGCATGGCCGAGGACGGCAAGGACCCGGATCTGGGCTTCCTGAGCTCTCCCAAACCCGGGGGCGCAGATACCAACGAACACCTTGCCGGCAGAATCGGGGTCGGTGCGGGAGAAAAAGTTGTCGGCGGCGTCGAGTCCAGGCGGCGGGATCAGCCGGGTGCGATTCCGCCCATAGNNCTCGTAGAGGGCGTCGAGGCTGCCAAGGGGGCCGGAGATGAGATGCAGCTCGTCTTGGATGAGCAGCGCCGGGCCGGGCCCGAACCGTCGCCCGTTGCCCAGGCCGAAGAACTGTGACGGTTCTGTCCGCCACGACAGCTGCGCGAACTTGTCAATCGTCCCGACGACGAACGTCGGCGGCTGCTTGTACAGGTCGGTGTCGACTTCGTATACGGGCAGCCCGTGTGGTTTGGCGCCGGCCGCCAGCTGGTTCTCGTCGTTGAAGGGGCAGGTAGGGTCGGGACAGTACGCCATCACCCTGGACTCGGTGCTGTTCGGGGCCAGCGCGGTCTTGTAACCATCGACGTCCTTCGTGCCGGCGCCGGAGCGACGCCCGATCGCCGCGGCGCACCATGGGCAGCGAGTGAGGAGGNNCCCGCCAATCGCGCAGGGCGATCCGGGCGCCCGACCAGTCGTTGGGGGTGCTGCGCCGACCCAACCAGGCGCCGATCGTGAACTTGCGGGTGTCGCCGAGCTCGGCAGGGTGAGCGGCTCGGATGCGTTCCAGTGCGCAGATGAGGGCGGCGGCCCGTTGCAACTGTTGGGCGGTAAGCAGTCGCAGCGTGTAGCGCATCAGAACGGTCGACCCCTGACGGCTGGCGATGCCAGTACGGACCTGGTGAAGGCGCCGCCAGAGCATCGTGAATGCCGCGACCGCCGAGTACGCCTCGGTCTTGCCGCCCCCGGTGGGCATCCAGATGATGTCAACGATCTCTGCCCGCGGGTCGGCGGGGTCGACGGTGACAGGCAGGGATGCGAGGAGGAACGCGATCTGGAACGCGCGCCAACGTGAGGGCTTCGCGGCTCCCGGTGTGCGGGGACTTGCACCTTCGGCGCCGACAACACGGCCGTTGTCGAAGATGAGCGGACGCGTATCAGCGTCGTAGGCACGGCGCTGGTTGGCCATCGCCTCTGACGTCCAGCGCAGCACCTGGTTCACGTCGGGGTCGGCTTGGGCGAGCCGCCAGCCATCCATCGCGTCGGAGTGGAACTGGGCGCACGCGGCGAGGTGGCGGCGCGAGGTGTCTTGGAGGTGTGCTGGAAGGGAATCGATCTCGGCCTGTCGCCGACCGATCCAGGTCTCGTAGGCGGCAAGTATGGCGTCGACGCCATCGCGGGCGGCCTGGTCCCAGGCGCCGAGGCCGTCCATGTCGACGGTGAGCGGGTTGCTGTCATCGTCGACGGCCTCGGGAACGGGTGAGCGGACAACCTCGACAGGGAAGTGCTCGCCGACGATCGCGGTGCCGTCGGCGTCGGTAATGGCCCGAGCGTTGCAGCCGTGCCCGACGGCCCGGACCGGGTTGCGGTGGTAGAGCAGCTCTAGGGAGCGGTCCTCGCCGTCGAGGATGGTGTGGCTCGGGTAGTCGGCGACGGTGCCACTCGCTGTTCGTGCCGTCAGGCGCGCCTGGAACAGGCACGCGCTGGAAGCGGCTCTCAGGTCTGCACCAGCCGGAGTTTGGTTGACGAGGTACACGGTGACAATCGTCCCGGTCTGGTGCGCCCGATAGACGGCGCCGACCCGCAGGTTCAGCGTGCCGTCGGTCAGGTCACTTGTGACGGTATCGGGACTGTCAGCTGGAAGCGACGTGGCGAGACGCACCGGCTGGCGTCGCCAGAAACTGCCCACGGTCCCGGCGACGCCGATCTCGAGCGGTTCGTAACGTCCGCCTTCGACCTCGACGTCTATCAGGGTCTCGGTACCGGGGACGAGCAGGAACGAGATAGCCATGCTTCGGGGTCGGTACGGCGGTGCGTCGGGTTCGGCGGCGTCGTCGGCGTCAGCGTGCCCGGTCGCAGCATCGTCTTCGGCTTGGATGGGCGGAGGGTCGATGCCGGTTCCATCCGCGGCTTCCGTGCCGGCTGCCTGGTGGGCCGCTTCGGCCTGGGCACTGTCGAGGGTTTCCTCTTGCTGGCGGCTGAGCCCACTCGGGAACAGGATGCCAATGCCGTAGCGCCTCAGTGGCGACCCATTGAGGACCTCGTTGCCGTCGTCGTCGACGAGCACGCCGGTGGCATCTCGCCACGAGCTGAACGTAGTGGCGGCGTTGACGGTCCTGGGTTGCGCGCCAGGCCAAGTCCGGTCGTCGGGTCCGGTGGGCCCGTACAGATCGCGCCGGACGGCATCGACGAGCGCGAGACGGGCATCGGTGGCGGTCACGGCAACTCGTCCCGCATGACTGCCGGTCCGTGGGCGCCACCGGACGCGGGCACGTGTTGGCCAAGGTGGCTGCGGCCGATATAGCGAACTGCGGGGTCGACAGCGACGACGACCCGCAAGTCGAGCTCTCCGAGCAGCGGGCCGCCGCTGACGGTCGCATAGCCGAACGTTTCCAGGTTGGGCTGCCAGCTGGTCGTGGCGCGCAGGATACTTATCAGCTCCGCGATGATGTCGATCCCAGCGCGCCGGCAGGCGGTGCGAAGCTCCCGGAGGAGCCGGTCGCTGCGTCCTCCGTCGTCTTCGGGGAGGCCCAAGACGGAGCGGAACGCCTGGTAGGCGCCAGCCTTCTCCGGGGCGATGTACCCCGGGTAGGGAACGCAATTGAGAACGTGGCGCGCATATCCGCTGTTGTGCAGCGCGGCACTGAGCGCGGTATGGAGCTGCCTGTCGGTGCGTCCCGATGTTGCGAGCGCCTCCTTAAGCTCCGCCTTCGCCGCCTTGGCGGCTGCCGGTGCGCCCGGGCCGTACTTGCCGACCAGGAGGGCGTCGGCGCGGCGGTGCAGCTCGTCATCGGTTGCGCTACGCAGTGGCCGAAACAGCAGGACCGTTCCGACGCGAATCTGGCCGGGCTCCGCGTCGGTGACGTGGACGGCGTTGCCGTCCCAGGTGAGTATCTCCGGCGCCGGCCCAGCGCCGCCGTCGACGTCACCGCCGTCGACGGCGTAAAACACAACATGGTCCCCCGCGAGGCGAAACCCGGTTGCCGCGACCGGGTCCCGGTNNTCCCGCTCCGGCGTGTTGGAGCCTCGGCGGGAGGTCCGGATCGTTGGCGCGAGCGTCGTCGGGAAGACGTTGATGGTGTCAGGGTCGAGCGGGAGATGCCCGGGCCAGGTGACGATGTGGACGTGGGTGGCGGGCGGGGCGCTGAGCAACCATCCGCCGATGCGACCAGCGTGCGTCGCGCCGCACCAAGGGGTCATGAGGTAACGAGCAGGTGGTCCGAAGAGAAGGAGTGCATCCCGAATTGGGGCGTCGCGAAGGTGGGTGACCGCGCGAACATCGGCGTCGAGCTCCTCGTCTTCGAGCCAGCGCTTGACGAGCGGCGCGTGGTCGGCGTCGACGGCGATGTACANNGGTCGTGGGGATTGGCCCGTCCATAACGTGAGATGACCTCCTCGAGGCAGGCCGCGGCAGGGTGTGGCTGGTCGCCCAGGGCGTCAAGAAGGGCAGCGAAGCGAGACAGATGAGGGTGGAGCCGGCTGTCAAGCCCCGTCTCGTCGTGACAGCGGACTGCGTTGGCGAGCTGCGAGGTGGCCACCGGTAGAGCGTCGGGCGCGAGCGGGGTACCGCTCACGAGGCGAGCCCAGGTGCTGGCGCCCGCGAGGATGTCCTCGAGGTTGCGGGAGACGCCTTCGTCGGCCGCCCGGCGCAGGTCGCGCAGCATGCGGATGGCGTCACTCATCGTCGGCCACTCGAGGACGTGGCACTCGATATCCACGTCGGCGGCTGCCTGGTACCGCTCGTCAACCGCGACGAGGGCGGGTCTCATCAGAACAGGTCCTCATCCTCAGCTGACGCGGCGAGCATTGTCACCTGTACTTCTGCGATCCGCCATGCCTCGATGCCTCGCGGCGGCGTCGGCACGAATGGCTCAGTCGCAGGGTTGCCGGCTCGCACCTCCTCGATTAGCTCAGCGGATGCTCGCGACCGCCGGTCCGTGACCAAGATGTGGGCGGCACGGGGAAGCGCCCGGCGAAGCTGACTGCGCCACGCCGCCGCCCCGTCGCACACCACGAGGGCTGCCTGGCATGTCGACAGCCAGCCAGGCGGGCGCAACCTGAAGTCGCACACCAGGACGGGGTGACGGAACCAGCCGGCAAGCCCTGCGCCGACGTCTAGGAAAGGTCCGCACTGCGGCCACACCGCCTCAAGTATGCATAGGTCAGCCGCAACAGTTGACCGTTGTCCGATCACGACGACGGGGATGGCGGAGCAGCGCGCGTGCAAACGGGCTGCATTCGC
Source organism: Acidimicrobiaceae bacterium (assembly GCA_003139255.1). GTDB lineage: Bacteria > Actinomycetota > Acidimicrobiia > Acidimicrobiales > UBA8190 > Bog-564. Next base: position 7,605 of record PLIG01000201.1, read on the forward strand.
TCCGGCCAATCCCGAGGCCGCCCAGGCGCCGAGGATCGGCCCCTGGGTTCTCAGCCGCCGGTCTGGCCGTTCCGGGAGTTCTGCGGGAAGCAGGCGGATGGTGTCGGCGTAGCGCGTCATGGTCGTACCACCCACGATCGTCGCCCCGCCACTTCCTGCTGCCCCGAGGCGCGTATCGCGGTATGCGCCGTTGACGAACGCCGAGACGCGGGCTCCGGCGTCCTTGGCGCACGGCGGGTCGAGCGGCCTGGTGCTCCGATGGGAGGCGAGCGCGGCGACAGACCCGAGAGCCACGGCGGCAGCCGCGAGGTCGCTGGTCGGCAGTGAGAGCAGTAGTCGGCGGGGGGGCGTGACAGGCCGCACCGCTGCGACTCCGCCGACGTCGCGGAGGAAGGTGAGCCATGTGGGGGGTTGGTGAGGCTCGGATGCTGGCAGCACCCCGCGAACCCTCCCGACGGGACGCCAGGGG
>PLIG01000023.1 GCA_003139255.1 Acidimicrobiaceae bacterium
AGACCGTCAGCTTCGCCGAGCCATCCCTGGGTCCTGGCCTCCGCTATGCGGGCAATCAGGTTGTCGCGAACCTCGATGAGCCGCCCACGCTGGGCTAAGTCAGGCCGCAGCAACGGGCAGCGCACGCAGGCGTGTTCGTGGATGCATGGCGTGGCATAGGAACGGCCGCATGTGCCGAGTGCGACCTTGCGCCGTTCGAAGTGGCCGAGGAATTCCTCCCACTCCTGTTCGGTGGGCACGCGGTACTCGGAGCTGGGGCGCAACGCCCGCCGGCGAGCGATGAACGCNNTTGGGCGATGTGCGGCGGCATGCCATGCATGATCACGTCCGTGATGAACATTCTGCGGAAGTCGTGCGGGGTGAACCGGAGAGGCCGTCCCGAGGCGTCCTTGATGCCAGCGCCCTCGAGTGCCCCGCCGATCCATCCGCGTATCGTGTCGGCCGGGATCGCTCGATGTTCGATGCCGAATCGGCGCTGGAACAGGAGCGGCATCGGCGCGTTCCAGACGCGCTCGTGAGAGTCGTAGGACGCGACGCAGGTGACGGCTCCGTCGTGGCCTCGGATCCGGTTGATGGTCGTGGCGAGGACATCGGCCAGCTCGGGGCTGATGACCAACAGTCGCTCGGTATCGGTCTTGGAGGGCGCGATCTGTAACAAGGGCACCGTCTCGCCCGTGTCGGGAACCGTGTATTGGATAAGGCTGTGATGGCTGAGCTCGGTGAGCTCTTCGATCCGGATCCCGGTATGTCGCAGCGTCTCCACCGCAGCCCAGGTCCAAAACGCCCGGTCCTCCTCGCCCGTCACGTCCCGGCGTTTGGGACTATCCGGGTCAGTGACCCACACCCGCGCCATGCGGTCGCCACGCCCTTTGGCGCGATGCATGGTCCGCTTCTCGATCGTGAAGGTGGCACCGGGCTCAGTGGCCTCGGCGGCCTGCAGGCAGGCGGCCGTCGCAAGCCGTTCATCGTCGACCCGAGTCTGGAGCATCGCCAGGAGAGGGAGGCGTTCCCTGGTCCGCTGGTCCATCCGCGACTTGCGGGAACGGATCTCCTTTTGGCGTGTGAGGTCTTCTGGGCGGATTGGACACGGCGCTGCCCACGGTCCCCAGCGGGCAGGATCTTCCATCGCCCACTGCGCGATGTCGAGGTAGAAGCCACGCACCGCTGCCAGAGCGCCTCTGGACTCCGCTCGGCGTTCGGAGGTCTCGGTTGTCTCACCGTTTGCTCCGATCACTCGCCGAGTCTTCATCGTCATGCGCTGCTTCCATGCTGCCGAGACCTCGGGCGCCAGACGCAACGAGGCAATGCCGGGGTGGTGGCGTTCCAGATCCCGCCAGAACAGCCCTCCCAGGTTGAAGGCCAGGTTCCGCAAGGTCGTGTGGTCGAGCATTGGCTGGCGCTCGGCCAGGTAAGCGACGAGCAGGTCACGAACGGGACGGCAGACGATGGCATGGCGGTCGATCAGCTGGGCCGGGCTGAACTGGCCGCACGTGCCGAAAGCCCGGAGCGTCGTCGGGGCCTCCGGCCCGAAGACGCCCATCTCGTGGAGCAGCTGATAGAAGCTCATGGCCTTGTTCGACCGGAGCGTTCGGCCGTCGATTGCAAGTAAGAGCTCGAGGCAGTCGCCCACGGTGATATCGCGCAGCGTCCCTCCCTTGACCACGAGGATGGTGGCGGCACGACGTAAGGCAGCGGCCTTCATGGTCCGTCCTGCCCGTGAGGCGTCACAGAGAGCGCCGAGCTCAGCGAAGCCGTCGGGGTCTCGCAGCTTCGCCATCAATGGGACCAGGTTCTGCGGTGCCTGCGGGCTGAGGAGCCACTCCAAGCTCGGACGGATCACATCGGCACAGGCCAGCATGAGTGCGCAGACCCGTAAGTTGCTCGATGTTGACACCCCGCCGTGGGACTTATGTGGCCGCGCCCAAGCCAGCATCGGTTTCCACCAGTCAGCATTTCCCGCTGCGTTCGCCCCACTGTCCTCCCACCGTTGCTGCCAGGTGCCACCGGACTGGTCCGCCAACCAGCCCAGTAGTCGGACCATCCCCAGCCGACGCTTTTGCTGTGTAGCCCGGCCCTCGTCGATATCGAACGAAGCGGCGAGCATGTGGGCCAGAACTAGTTCGCTCTGCTGCTCGGTCACCGGCCAAGTCCTCACCGGGCCTCGCGGCGGGAACCGTTCCCAGAGTTGGCGCATGTCCGGGCCAATCGACGGTGCACTGACGCCGATCCCAACCTGGTCGTCAACGACGGTCACGAGTTCCGCCCACCGAACAACACGTCCAACGATTCCCGCCGATAGCTGCTCGGCATGTCTGCGGTGCCTCCCGCTGACAGGTCTGGTGCAGCCAGGGGTTGACGACGTCGATGGTGAGCGAGGACCCCAGCGATCACGTCGCCGGGCATCGGCGTCAGATACAACTGCGTCGTCGACAGACGGGCGTGCCCGAGTACCCATTGCACGTCGGCCAACGGCAGCGCCGGGTCCCGTGCCATCCGGTAGGCAGCGGTGTGACGAAGGTCGTGCAAGGTCCAGTTGGCGCCGAGCGCCGCGCTGGCGCGGGCGAACATGGCTCGAGCCGCGTGGTAGGTCAGCGGCCGGAACGGGCGACGCCGCGTCCACCACAACGGATCATCAGGCCCGGTCGGTAGCTCCTGATCGATCTCGGACTGATAGAGCCGAAGCCACACGAACGCATCGGGCGAAGCCGGGAGCGGTTGGATCGAGCGGGATCCCTTGCGAATCACCGTGACCAGCTGCTGGCCGGGGTCGACGTCGCCACAGTGCGCACCGAGCAGCTCCGAGGCGCGGGCAGCGGTCGACACCCACAGGGCGACCAGCGCTCGGTCGCGGTGCGAACCGAGCTCGGCGAACACCTTGTTGAACAACGCATCGGGAATGCAGCGGGGGATCCGCTGGGCCACTCTCGGCCGGTAGAGGCCCACCCGATCATTGCGGTAGGGCTCCATCGGGTTGTGATGGGCATTGGCCCGGCCACCGCGGCGATCCCTCGAGAGCGGGAACGGGTTGACCATCGGACCTGTCCCGACATCGCGGTGGAAGTCGTAGAAGACCCGCAGCACGGTCTCCGAGTGCGCCCGCGTCGTGGCCGCGTACGTTCGCCCGGGTCGAGGTTTGCCGGTCACCGGGTTCGGCGCGTTGCTCACCGATGGGCCGACGGCGGGAGTTCGTCTCGTCTTGTCTGCACATGCGAACCATCGGCAGAAGTCGCGGGCCTCTATTCGGGTTGCCTCATCCCAGGGGACCTCGATGGCCCAGATGAACCGGAACCATCGCAGGAGGTCCATCGCATAGGACCGCTGCGTTGGCACTGATCGGCCCGATGCCTGCAGATCCTTCAGGAACGCTGCGACCGCGGTCACCGGATCGCCAGCGGCATCGATCATCCGGATCGGCTCCCACAAGTCGCCACCGGCGTCGACCGCGCCCGCCCTCGGCACGACCAGCGTCGACAGATCACGTTCATCGCTCATGGATCGGGACCGTAGCCAGCTCAGACTCTCAGCCGATGCGATACCCCCGGTCTCAGTGACACGTAGTGCAGTCAACAGGAGTAGGTGGGAGTGGCGTCCTGCTTCTCCG
>PLIG01000121.1 GCA_003139255.1 Acidimicrobiaceae bacterium
CCGACGGCCGCGTCATGGAGGTCCTCTCCGAGCACCTCTGCCAAGGCTGGCTCGAGAGGTACCTCCTCACAGGCCGCCACGGCCTCTTCAATTGTTATGAGGCGTTCGTCCACATCGTCGACTCGATGTTCAACCAGCACGCCAAATGGCTGAAGGTCACCCGGGACATCCCCTGGCGTCGTCCCATCGCCTCGCTCAACTACCTGCTGTCGTCCCACGTGTGGCGCCAGGACCACAACGGGTTCTCCCACCAGGACCCCGGCTTCTTGGACCACGTCGTCAACAAGAAGGCGCAGGTGGCGCGCGTCTACCTGCCGCCGGACACGAACTGCTTGCTGTCGGTGGCCGACCATTGCCTCGCCAGCCGCAACTGCGTGAACGTGATCGTGGCGGGCAAGCAACCGCAGCTCAACTGGCTGACCATGGACGAGGCAATCACCCACTGTGTTCGCGGCCTCGGCATCTGGGGGTGGGCTAGCAATGACCAGGGTGATGAGCCCGACGTAGTGATGGCCTGCTGCGGAGACGTCCCCACCCTCGAAACACAGGCCGCGGTCGACCTACTTCGCCGACGGCTGCCCGACCTCAAGATACGGGTGGTGAACGTCGTCGACCTTATGCGGCTGGAGCCTGCCACCGAGCATCCAAACGGGATCTCCGACGCCGAGTTCGACGCGCTGTTCACCACCGACAAACCGATCATCTTCGCCTTTCACGGCTATCCGTGGCTGGTGTACCCGCTCACCTACCGCAGACACGCCCATCCGAACCTGCACGTGCGTGGGCTACAAGGAGGAGGGGACGACCACCACACCGTTCGACATGGTGATGATGAACGATCTCGACCGGTTCCACCTCGTGACCGACGTCATCGACCGCGTGCCAGGGCTCGCGTCGCGCGCAGGGCACGTGCGCCAGGAAATGGCCGACAGGCGGCTCACCTGTCGTATGCACACACGAGAGACCGGGGAGGACGCGCCCGAGATCCGCGACTGGACCTGGGCGAGCTGAACAGTCGGGCGCCATGCGAATCCTGGTCGTGAACTCCGGCTCGAGCAGCCTGAAACTCCGGGTGCTCGACGAGAAGGACCGGCTGATGACTTCGCTCGACCTTCCCGCTCCTGGTGGGGAGCCGGACACAGTCTCGATGCGCCTGGCCTTGGCGAGCTTTGCCGACGTGCAGGCGATCGGGCACAGGATCGTCCATGGCGGCACCGAATTCACCGGTCCTGTGCTCGTGGACGAGGACGTGGTCGCACGCTTGAGCGCTCTCAGCGACCTGGCGCCACTTCATCAGCCGAGGTCGCTCGCCGCGCTCGACGCGGTGAGCTCCGCCCTGCCGGGAGTGCCGGCGGTCGCTTGCTTCGACACTGCCTTCCATGCAGGGCTCATGCCAGCGGCTGCGACCTATGCCATCCCCACTGAGTGGCGCGAGCGCTGGAGGTTGAGGCGTTATGGCTTCCACGGGCTCTCCCATGCATATGCCTCACACCGCACGGCCGAACTGCGCGGGCTCAATGTCGAGGAACTGCGGATCATCACGTGCCACCTGGGGGCAGGTGCTTCGCTCGCCGCGGTGCGAGGCGGCCGGTCTGTCGACACGACCATGGGCTTCACACCCCTCGAGGGTCTGGTGATGGCCACCCGCTCGGGCAGCCTCGATCCTGGTCTCGTGCTCTGGCTCGAGGAGCACGCGGGCATTCCGCCCGCCGAGCTCGCCGCCACCCTCGAGCATGGATCTGGGCTCTTGGGACTGGCCGGGACACCCGACATGCGATCTGTGCTTCACAACGCCGAAACAGGTGAACCCGCCGCGCGCCTCGCCCTCGATGTCTACCTCCACCGGCTTCGCGCCTCGATTGCCGCCATGGCCGCGGCGATGGGGGGGGTGGACTGCCTCACCTTCACCGGAGGTGTCGGCGAGAACTCCCCCGAGATACGCGATGGTGCCGCCAGCGGGCTCGGCTTCCTCGGAGTACGGGTCGACGAGGAGCGCAACACCTCGAGTCCAGAAGACCGCGAGATCAGCATGCCTGAGAGCCGCGTCCACACTTTCGTGGTCGCTGCACGCGAGGACCTCCAGATCGCCGAAGAGGTGCGCCACGTGCTTGGGAGCCGCTGACAGGTCGCGAGAACCCTCGCATTCCCGCCGGCCCTCTCGATGGCCCATCCGCGCGGACTCTCGAACTGGTGAGCCTCCCCGGTGAAACACCGGTCGGTGGAGGTGCCTTCAGGTTGGCGCGACGATTGAAACATGCGCGCCTGGGAAATTACGAAGCCCGCTCCGATCGACGATGGTCCGCTCCGGCTGACAGAGCGCCACCTTCCCAAACCAGGCCAGGGACAGCTGCGCGTGCGGGTGTCGGTGTGCGGCGTGTGCCGAACCGACCTGCATGTCGCTGAGGGCGACCTGCCCGTCCACCGACCGAACGTGGTGCCTGGCCACGAGATCGTGGGTCTGGTCGACTCGATCGGGCCTGGCACGTCGCGCTTCGCCGCGGGCGACAGGGTCGGCGTCGCCTGGCTGGCGGGCACCTGCGGAGCATGCCGATTCTGCCGGCGCGGCGACGAGAACCTGTGCACCAAGGCCACCTTCACCGGGTGGGACCATGACGGTGGGTATGCCGAGGCTGCGTTGGTCGACGAGCGTTACGCATATCTTCTCCCGGCCGGGCTGTCCGACGAGCAGGCTGCTCCCCTGCTGTGCGCAGGGATCATCGGTTACCGGGCCCTGCTGCGATGTGAGCTGCCGCCCGGAGGCCGGCTGGGCATCTATGGGTTCGGAGGCTCGGCGCATCTCACCGCCCAGGTAGCGGCACGCCAAGGCGCAGAAGTACACGTCATGACCCGGTCGGCCGATGCCCGCCGCCTGGCGCTAGAGCTCGGGGCAGCCTCTGCAGCAAGCGCCGACGCCCCTCCACCGGTACCTCTCGACGCTGCGATCCTGTTCGCGCCGGCGGGAGAGCTGGTACTCCCTGCGCTTGCAGCGTTGGATCGCGGCGGGGTGCTCGCAGTGGCCGGGATCGCGCTGTCCGACATCCCTGCCCTCGTGTACCAGGAACACCTCTTTTTCGAGCGCGAGCTGCGCAGCGTCACAGCGAACACCCGGCGCGACGGCGAGGAGTTCCTGGCGCTCGCCAACCGGCTGGGCATCGTGGCAGCAACCACCTCCTACAACTTCGAGGAGGCAAGCCAGGCGCTATCGGACCTGGCTCACGACCGCGTCAACGGCGCAGCGGTCCTCCGGATCGGCCCCCGTTGATCTCTGAGCAGGCGCGAAGAGGATCACGGCCGGTCGTCCACGATTCCGAGCGCTCGGAGATCAACCGCGTCGGGTGAGACCGAGGTGTCCACGACGGCGGCCGACGGCCAGGGGTCGAACTCCCGCGCCATGAGCGCGGCCACCTCCGGTGTCGCATCGGAGACGTCCGCGCCCTGCTCGTTGCGCGAGGTCAGGCGTCTATCAGCCTCGTGGGGATCGAGATCGCAGCGCAGCTCCACGAGGTCGCTCGAGCTGCGGGCGGCAACATCGGCTGCGGTCTTCCGCCATCGGCTGTCGGACCACGAGGCGTCGAGCACCACCGACTCACCGAGACAAAGTGCGTCGCGTGCCCGCTCGAGCAAAACGCGGTATGTGGCGGCGGTCGTCTCGGCGTCGTAGATGCCGTCGCGGTAAGCGGGCGCCGCCGGGTCCTTCGACGTCGACCCCGCTAACTGCCTCGACATCGACCCCGCCAGCTCCTTGCGAACCTCGTCCGAGCGTAAAACGACCCAGCCCCGTGTTGCCGCCAGCGCGGCGGAAACCGTCGACTTCCCGGTGCCCGGGAGTCCTCCTACCAGCACCAGCCTCACGCGACCCAGCTCCAGGTGCTCGAGGGCGAGGCCGTGGAGATGGCGTGCCTCTCTTAACGCGCGTTGCTCGCCCTGGGCGTGACGCAAGCATGCGACCTTCGCCCGAACGTACGCATGCAACGCGCTGTGATGACGCACGAGAGACTCCGGGAACCGGTCGCCCGCCAGCTCCTGGTAATTCCTGAGGAGCTCGGCGGCGGCATCGAAGCGTCCGAGCCGTTCGAGGTCCATCGCGAGGAATGAAACGTCACTGATCACGTCGCCGTAGCGCAACGTGTCGTCGAACTCGATGCAGTCGAGGATGCGCGGGCCGTCATCGAGGCAGAAGATGTCCTCCGCCTGCAGGTCGCCGTGACCGTCGCACACATGGCCCGCGGCAATACGCGAGGCGAGCAACGGCTCACGCCCCTCGAGATAACAACCTGCGAGACTGCGAAGGCGTTGCTCTGCGCGCTCGTCGAGCTCGGGCCCGACAAAGGTGTCGGTCTGAGCGAAGTTCGACTCCCATGCAGCTCGAAGCGCCGGTCCGGTTGCCGCGGCCGAGATATCAGTGGACCTGAGCGCTCCGGCATGGAAGGTCACGAGAGCATGCGCGACTTGACGGAGACAACCGCTGATGTCGCCGCCGTTTCGCGCCAAGGTGGCGAGGCGACGATCCTCGGGGAGTCGACGCATGACGACCATGTGGTCCACCGGCTCACCTAAGAGCCACAAGTCCGCAACCCCGAGGTAGACATCGGACGCCAGACGGCGGTTCAGTGCAAGCTCGCGTTCACAGTCCAGCTTCCTCGTCGTGCGGTCGGTGAAATCGACGAAGCCGAACCGAACAGGCTTTCGGAGCTTGAAGACTCGATCGCCCACGAAGAACAGGACCGAGATGTGTGTCTCCGCGACGGCGGCTGCGGACATAGGCGGTTCAGTCGCACGAGAACGAGGTCGCAGGCTGCCCTCGGTCCGTGCAGGTCTCCACGCGACCACGGTCGCTCCGATCCGTCGCTCGTGCAAGAGCCGAAAGTCCTGCCCGGCGAAAGAAGGCCCTAGTGTGGAGCCGTGGTCGTTGCGCCCACAGAGCTGATCCACCAAGACTCCGGCTTGACGGACGGCCCCGTGTGCTCGCGATGACCGCGCCTCGCCGGATCCTCGTGGGTGCCGACGGCTCGGCACACGCCGAGCATGCTCTCGAATGGGCAGCGGAGCTCGCCACAGCGTTGGGGGCCGAGGTCGTCGCAGTGCACGCCCTCGGGATGCTCAGCCATCTCGGCACTCCTACCACTGCGCTTCCCTCACAAGAGCACCGTGAAGAGGTGCGCGCCTTGCTCGAGAACGAGTGGTCCAGGGCATTGCGTGCGTCGGGAGTGCCTCACCGTTGCCTTCTGGTCGAAGGCAACCCTGTCATGGCACTGATGGCCACCGCCGACGAGGAAGACGCAGACCTTGTAGTCGTGGGCACCCGTGGCGCCGGCGGGTTCCCCGGACTACGGCTCGGGAGCACTAGCCACCAGCTCCTCCAACACCTAAAGCGCCCAGTTGTGGTCGTCCCCGACAAGTAGCCCAGGTTGTAGCCGTGCGCGCGCTGGCAGCGACTTGTGCGAGCCTCTGAACGCCGTCGCCTCCCCCTCTGAGGGTCTGGCCCGCGCCCACCTGACGAGGGCACTGGCCCGACTTCTCGATCTTACCGATCCTGAGGGACCTGGAGTACCGTAATTTCCACCGTGTCGACGATCGTCCTACTCCTGAGCAACATCTGGGCTAAAAAAGCGCGATCTTTCGGGCTCGCCTTCGCGGTCGCGTTGGCAGTCATGACGGTCGTTGTCCTGACCGTGGTGAGCAGCGGTCTCGAGAGCTCGGCAGCCGCCATTCTGAAGATCGGCAAATCCGACTTCACAGTGGCCCAGAAGAACGTGTCCGACGTCTTGTTCTCCTACCTCGATACTCACCAACTAGCCGAGGTCCGGGCAACCAAAGGTGTTGCCAACGCCGTGGGCGCCTTGATCGAGACCGAGAGGATCAACGCTGCCAACCCGCTCTTTCTGGAAATCGGCCTCCCGCTGGATGAGCTCACCCCCTTCGGGGTGCATGTCCTCGCCGGGCGGCCCTACTCCGCCAACGCTACGCACGAGGTCATGCTCGGCTGGCGCGCCGCTGAGGACATGGGCCTGCACGTAGGCGACGGCTTCTATGCAAACGGCACCAAGAACACCATTGTCGGCATCTACTCAACCGGCATCTCCTTCGGTGACCTCGGCGCGATCTTCCCTTTGTCTGCCGTCCAGGCGTACAACCGTGTGCCAGGGGCTGTGACGCTCGTGTTCGTCAAAGTCGCGCCAGGCTATCGGATCGGCGAGGTAGAGAAGCGCATCACCTACGCTCATCCCGAGCTCACGACGATCCGAACGGTCACGCAATTCGGCCGAGCGGACCGCAACCTCGTCTTCCTCAAGGCTGCCGCCACTGGGAGCACCATTCTCGCCGTGGTCATAGGCGCGATCGTGGTGGGGAACACGATGATGCTCTCGCTATTCGAGCGAACGCGTGAGTTCGGACTGCTTCGGGCGATCGGTTGGACCCGCACGCGCGTGGTCTCGCTCCTCCTCGGCGAGGGAATGGTTCTGGCGGTCGTCGGTGCCGCTGTCGGAGTGGGGCTCTCCTACCTGGTGACTTCGATCCTCCAGGCGTTGCCACAGCTCGCCGGAGTGCTCCACTCGAACTACACCTCCGAAGCGTTTTGGCGAGGCCTTTACACGGGTCTGGGCATGACCATCTTGGGAACCCTCTATCCGGCGCTTCGCGCCGGGTTCCTGGCCCCGCTCCAGGCTCTCAGCCATGAATGAACATCACGCCATCGCGCCCACGCTGTCCTCGCAGGACATCGAACCGACGGGCATACCCGTTCAGGGTGGTCACATCTCGGCTTTGACGTCCGAGAGCCGGTCGAACGTGGAAAAGGGTTACGCCTCGCTTGCAATCGAGGTGATAGGCGTGACGAAGGAGTTCGACGGCGGCGCCGTACGGGCCCTGAATGGCATGGACCTCAGGGTCGAAAGGGGAGAGTTCATCGCGATCATGGGCCCTTCGGGCTGTGGGAAGTCGACTCTTCTTCATCTGCTCGCCGCGCTCGACTCGCCCACGTCAGGCACGATCCGGGTGGAGGGCCAAGACCTGTCTCATCTGCCGGACCCGAGCCGCTATCGGCGCCAGACGATCGGCTTGGTCTTCCAGCTTCACAACTTGCTGCCCCGCCTGTCCGCTCTCGCCAATATCGAGGTCGCCATGATGGGATCCCACCGACCGCATCGCGAGCGAACGGTATGGGCACGCCAGCTTCTCTCGGAGCTCGATCTCGCTGACCGAGAACGTCGTCACCCGCCGCAGCTCTCAGGCGGCGAGCGCCAACGGGTAGCCATCGCCAGGGCACTCGCCAACGACCCTCCGGTCCTCCTCGTAGACGAGCCGACCGGCAACTTGGACTCAGACGCGTCGGCGAACGTACTCGCGCTCTTCGCCCGCCTCCAGCGCGAGTACGGAGTGACGACGGTGATGGTGACTCACGACCCAGCTGTAGCCCAGGCTGCCGGTCGGATTCTTCAGATGCGAGACGGCCGCATCGGCGACCCGATCGGAGCCTGACCCTCGACTCAGGAGGCCCAGATGGAACTGTTGGCGCGCTGGCAGTTCGCCCTCACGACGATCTTCCACTTCTTCTTCGTCCCCGTCACGATCGGCCTTAGCGTGGTGGTCGCCACAATGCAGACGCTGGCGTACAGACGCCGCGACGAAACCTGGGGCCGGCTGTCGCGATTCTTTGGTCGACTCTTCCTCATCAACCTGGCGATCGGTGTCGTGACAGGTATCGTCCTCGAGTTCCAGTTCGGGATGAACTGGTCGGCCTACTCGATCTTCGTCGGGAACATCTTCGGCGCGCCGCTCGCTATCGAGGGGCTGCTCGCCTTCTTCTTGGAGTCCACCTTCGTCGGGCTGTGGATCTTCGGGCGCGACCGGCTCTCACCCAGAGCCCATCTAGCCACGATATGGGCAACGAGCCTCGGGACGATCATCTCCGCATTCTTCATCCTCGCCGCCAACTCCTGGATGCAGCACCCGGTCGGTTACCGCGTCGAACACGGCAGGGCGTTTCTCACCAACTTCTGGGCGGTGCTCGGGAACTCAACCCTGTGGGCTGCCTTCACCCACACGATCACCTCAGCGCTCGTCACAGCCGGAGCGCTCGTCCTGGGGACCGCCGTCTGGCAGGCTCGCCGCGCACGCGAAGAGCACGAGCGTGCTCCGTTCCTGCGCGCAGCGCGCTTTGCCGCTGCCTTCACGCTCGTAGCCCTGATCGTCACGGGCGTGAGCGGTGACCTCCAAGCACGGCTGATGGACTCCCAACAGCCGATGAAGATGGCAGCTGCCGAAGCCATCTACAACACGAAGTCGGGCGCCAGCTTCTCGATCCTCACGATCGGCAACCTGAACGGCAAACCCATCTTCCAGATCAGGATCCCGCACGTGCTCTCCATGGTGGCGGATCTGAGCTGGAACGGACAGGTGAGAGGCGTCAATCAGATCCAGGCCGCCGAGACTGCCAAGTACGGCAAAGCGAGCTACATACCCGTCCTTTGGCTCACCTACTGGTCGTTTCGGATCATGGTCGGCACGGCGATCCTCCTACTCCTTCTGTGTCTGTGGGGAGTGGTCCTAGCGCGCCGTAAACGCCTCACCACTAGCCGGTGGTTCATGCCCGCAGCCCTCATCGGGATAGCCCTACCCTTCCTCGCCAACACCACTGGCTGGATCTTCACTGAGGTGGGGCGCCAGCCATGGATCGTCTATGGGTTGATGCGCACGGTGCAGGGCGTGTCGAGCACAACCACAGCAGACGTAACGACCACTCTCGTCGGTTTCGTGTCCCTTTACACCCTGCTCGGCGCCGTCGACGCGGTGCTCATGTTCCGTGCTGCGCGAGGCGGTCTTGCAGAACCCGAAAGCACAGACGTCCATTCGGTGCCCGGCCTTGTCTACTGACCCGACCGGTCTGCTGACCCGCTCGACTTCCGGCCTCGCCNNTCGTCTCGTGCCGCCTCGTCTCCTGCCGGCCTCGTCCCCCGACCCACTCACCGACCCACTCACCGACCCGTTGAGAGGAGTTTGCACGTGGCACCGTTCGCCAACCTGAACACCGCCTGGTTCGCCCTGATCGGGTTGCTCTGGGCGGGCTTCCTCTTCTTGGAGGGGTTCGACTTCGGCGTTGCGGTCGTGACACCTTTCCTGGTGCACGACGAGACCGACCGTCGGCTGTGCCTGAACTCTGTAGGGCCCACGTGGGACGGCAACGANNGTCTGGCTGCTCGTCGCCGGCGGAGCAACCTTCGCCGCGTTTCCGACGTGGTATGCGCGGCTCTTCAGCGGTTTCTACCTGGCGCTATTCCTCATCCTCTTGGCTCTCATCGCGCGCGGAGTCTCCTTCGAGTTCCGCGACAAGGTCGACAGCGCACGATGGAAGACAACCTGGGATTGGGCGAACTTCCTCGGCAGCCTCGTTCCCGCGATCGTCTTAGGGGCGGCTTTCACCGACCTCGTTCACGGGCTGCCGTTCAGCGCGGGCGGGCGCTACTACGGCGGGATCCTCGGGCTGCTGCACCCGATAGCGCTCGTCGGCGGTCTTGCGAGCCTGGCTGTGTTCTGCGTACACGGCTCGGTCTTCCTGTCCTTGAAGACGACTGGCGACATGGCGCTCAGGGCCCGGCGCGCCGCCCAGATGCTCGTCATACCAGCTTTCGTCCTGCTGGCGGCCACCGTGGCGTGGGTGGTCGCAGCCGGCCGCCCGGCCATCGGTGGCTCGCTGCCACCGGTCGTGCCCTTGCTGCTCGGCCTCGCTTCCCTCGTCTCGATTGCAGTCGCCGGGGGTTTCATCGCCGCGCGGCGCGACGGGCTTGGCTTCGCGGCGACCGCGTGCACGATCCTCTTCGCCATAGGGGCCATCTTTGCGCGAATGTTCCCGGCGGTCCTGCCCTCGAGTGGCATCGGCGCCCACAGCCTCACGATCGGTGCCGCATCTGCGGGCCACTCGACGCTCGTCGTGATGNNGTGTCGTAGCTGCGATCTTCACCCCTGTCGTCCTCGTATACCAGACCTGGACCTACTGGGTGTTTCGCCAGCGGCTGATCCGCCCGCCCCTCGCCCCCGAGGGAGACCGGGTCCACGCGTAATGTCGAGATCGCCGCATGTGGTCCAGGGTGCGCGCGTGAGGTCAAAGGAGCGCATGTGCTCCAAGGTCCATACGTGAGGTCAAGGGAGCGCATGTGATGTCCGAGGAGCCGGCCTGAGCGCGAGCATCGGACGCGCGATGGGTGCACGTCGCAGGCTCATTGACTCGCGCATGATTCGCGACGTGGGTGGAGCGCGCCTCGCCGTAGGGATCTTGGTCGCGTTTGGCCTCGCTTCGGCGGCCACGGTCGTCGTCCAGGCCGTCACCCTCGCCCGGCTCCTCACCAGCGCGTTCGGGGAAACCGAGCACGCCGATCGGACGCTCCTCCTCATCTGGCTGGCCGGCGCAGCTACGGCTAGAGCGGGCCTGGCTCTCGGTGGTGAGCTGGTGGCGAACCTCGCCGCCACCTCGTCGAAGGCCAGGTTCCGGTCTCTTCTCGTCAGCGCGGCCCTCGAATGTTCGCCGCGCCCAGACACCATCAGCACCGGCGACGTGGCGACGCTCGCCGGCAGAGGTCTCGACGCGCTCGACGTCTACATCGGGCGCTGCATACCCGATCTCGTCCTCGCCGCAGTCGCGCCGCTCGTGCTGGTCGTCGCGGTCGGTGCGCTCGACTGGCTTTCCGCGCTGGTCCTGCTCTGTGTCCTCGCGCTCTTCCCTGTCTTCGGTGCGCTCGTCGGGCGCGCCGGAGCACAGCTCGCTCGCGAGCGGTGGCAGCAGGTCCGCGCGCTCGGTAGCCACTTGCTCGACCTCTTCGAGGGGCTCCCGGTGCTAAAAGCGTTCGGTAGGAGTTCAGACGAGCGCGAAAGGGTGAGACAGGCCGGTGAGGCGCTGCGCAGCGCGAGCATCGCTACCCTCCGTGTCGCTTTCCTCTCAGCGCTGGTTCTCGACACGCT
This sequence comes from Acidimicrobiaceae bacterium, assembly GCA_003139255.1. Taxonomy (GTDB): domain Bacteria; phylum Actinomycetota; class Acidimicrobiia; order Acidimicrobiales; family UBA8190; genus Bog-564. The sequence continues at coordinate 10,954 of PLIG01000121.1, forward strand.
CGCCTCTGTGGCGGTCGCTCTCGTTGCCGTCCCGCTCGGTCTGCGCCTGCTCCACGGATCGATCGGCCTTGTGCCTGCGCTGACGGTGCTCATCATCGCCCCGGAAGTCTTCGTCCCGCTACGCCGGGCGAGCGCGGAGTTCCACGAGAGCTCCGAGGGGCTCGCCGCTGCCGCGGACGCGTATTCGATGATCGACTCCGCAACGACCCCGACCACCACGACCCCGACCTCTCCGACCCCGACCGCTCCGACCCCGACCAGCGTTACCGGTTACGTCCTAGAGGCGCCGGACCCACGGCAGGTCCCGTTGACATTGAGCTCGGTCTCCTACGCCTTCCATGGCTCTTCCTGGCCCGTGCTGACGGACTGCACGCTCGCGATCGCGCCTGGGGAGACCGTCGTCGTCTTAGGACCGAACGGTGCGGGAAAGTCGACCCTTCTTGCAGTGGTGCTCGGCTTGCTCGCACCTGACTCCGGCAGCATCTGTGTAGGCGGGCTCGACCTCCGGCAAATCGAACTTGCGAACTGGCGCAGCCGTCTCGCATACCTTCCTGACCGTCCTGCGATTCTCTCGGCCACCCTGGCTGAGAACCTCCGGGTCGCAGACCCCAATGCAAGCGACGATCAGCTCGCCAAGACGCTTGTCGCGGTCGGCGCCAAGGACTTGCTCGGCTCGCTGCCCCACGGGCTGAAGACCCCGATCGGCGAGGGGGAACGCCCTGTCTCGACGGGTGAGCGCCAACGTATCGGGCTGGCGAGGATCGTGCTGCACGAAGCGTCCTTGTACGTGCTCGACGAGCCGACGGTGCACCTCGATCCCGATGCTGAGCAGGAGGCGATCGAGGCGCTGCGTACGCGCCTCGCGGGCCGAAGTGCCATCGTCGTCACCCACCGGTCTGCACCACTTGTGCTCGCAGACCGGATCTGCGAGCTGCGCGACGGGAAGATCGTCGACCCTGGCGGTCTCGAAGCCAACAGGGTGTCCTCGCCGGGGGATGCATGAGCGGGCCTCGCGCCCGCGGTGGCGCGATCGGGCTCTGCCGTGAGCTCGGAACTCTCGGCCCGCGCCGGCTCGCCTGGGCCTGTTGCGCCGGCGCGCTCGCCGCGGGTTGCGCCATCGGGTTGCTCGCGACGTCCGGCTGGCTGATCACGCGGGCATCGCTGAGGCCGCCGGTGCTCTCGCTCAGCGTCGCCATAGGGGCGGTGCAGGCCTTCGCACTCGGCCGCGGCATCGCCCGCTACCTGGAACGCCTCGCCGTGCACAACGTGTCGCTCTCGGCGCTCGGCAAGTTGCGGCTCTTCCTCTACGACACCCTCGAGCCGCTAGTACCCAGTGGGCTGCGCGCCAGCCGCTCGGGCAGCGTTCTCAGCGCATTCGTCAACGACTGCGAAGCGGTTGTAGACGCGCTCGCGAAAGCGCTGAGCGCCAGCATCGACGTAACCTCGAGCATCTTATTGGGGGTGCTCCTCGCCTTCCTGCTCGACCCGGCGGCCAGCGCCGCTCTTGCCGCCGGCACCCTGCTCGTATCGCTCGCCGCGGCCGGAGCCGGTCACCTCGGACGTTCGGCTGCCGCGGCAGAGACGGACCTGCGCGCCGAACTGGCCGACTCGGTCGTCGAAACCGTGCGAAGCGCCCCCGAGCTCGTCGTCTATGGCCGCCACGACCTAGTCGTCGCCCAGCTCGAGCGCGTCCGTGCCCGCTCCTCGTCCGCCGGGGCCAGGCGGGCTCTCGCCACCGGGTTCGGGCGCGCTGCCGTGACGTGCTGCGGTGCGGCGACGTTGGTCGCTGTCATCGTGTTCGGTCTCACCGCCCACGACGCCCACAGGCTCTCGGGCGTGCTGCTCGCCGTTCTGATCTTCGACACGCTCGCCGTCCTCGACGCCGGCAACGGCTTGCCCGGCGCGCTCGCCGGCCTCGCCGCGGGCGACGCGGCCGTTAGTCGGCTGCGAGCACTCGCCGAGCTGGAGACCCCCATCCCTCATCCAGATGGCGTATCTCGCGCTAAGAGCTCGGCCGGTGTTCTCAGGCACCGCGTCGCGCGGGTGCCCGTCACCCCTGATTCTGACACCGACCTCTCTGCCGACGCGGCCCCATCGCCTGCGGGCCTCGACGCGGACAGCTCCCCTGGGGGCCTTTACGCTTCCATCGCCGGGACTCGTGCAGCTCCTGCCAAGGAGATCGACCAGGTTGCGGCCGCGCTCGAGAGCGCTCGCGTCCTCGGAAGTGACGGTGCTCGGCTCCTCGACGACGTGACGCTCAACGTCGGAACGTACCGGAGGCTCGCGCTCGTCGGACGCAGCGGAGCGGGCAAGACCAGCGTGATCTACACACTCCTCCACTTCCTCGAGTGCTCCTCGGGACGCGCCACGCTCGGGGGAGTCGACGTCCGCGTGCTCAGCCGCGAGCAACTCGCCCGGCGGGTCGGTTGGCTACCCGAGGAGACGCACGTCTTCGCCGGGACGCTCGGCGCCAACCTGCACTTAGCCGATCCGGATGCGACGGACAAGGAGTGTGCCGAGGTCCTCGGGCGCGTGGGGCTCGGCGCCTGGCTGGATTCGCTGCCCGACGGGCTTTCTACCCGTGTCGGTGCCAGTGGCAGGAATTTGAGCGCTGGCGAGCGCCAGCGCCTCGGGATGGCGCGTGCGCTACTCGCCGGGAGAGGCGTCTTGCTACTCGACGAGCCGACCGCCCACCTCGACCCGGCGTCTGCGGCACAGCTTCTCCCAGAACTCCTCGACGCCGCGGAGCATCGCGCGGTACTCGTGACCAGCCACGACGCGGACATCTCTAATCTTGTCAACGAGCTCGTCACCCTCGACACCGGCCGGGTTTGCGAGACGACCGAAGGCCTCAGGCACATCACCGGTGACGGTACCTTCGCACTGTCCGAAGACGTCGACGGGGGCGACACGAAAACGAGCCTTCGGTGACTGCAGTCCCGCCCGATCACGCCAGAATCGATTCAGGGTCGGCGCTCGCCGACGACGATCCCCTCCTCGACCCGACGCGTCAGCGTGAAGGCGTGCTTCTTGAGGACGCCGATCATGTTGTCGTTGTCGACCGTTGTCTCCGCGTACACCCTGCTGATGCCCCACGAGCGCGCGACCTCGAGGCAATAGTCGGTCAACAGGTCCCCAAGGCCGCGTCTCTGCCAGGGATCGGCGACGAGCAGCGCATACTCTGCGTTCTCGCGGTCGGTGTCGGCGACGAGCCGGCCGACGCCAAGTAGCTTGCGCGTGCCATCCTCCGTTTCGAGCTCAGGGACGATCGCGAGCTCGCGGTCGTAGTCGATGAAGCAGTAGCGCGTGGCCATCTCATGCGTATATTTGACCATTCCGCGGAAGCGCATCGCGATCGTCTGGAGCGAGCAGGCGTCGAGCATCTCATGCCAGAGCGGCTCATCCTCGGGCTTGATAGCGCGCAGCGTCACGTGCAGTCCGCCGGTCGTCGTACCCTCGCTCGTGTACTCCTCGGGATACGGCCGGATCGCTAGGTGCGAGAAGGGCGGCGGCGGATGGCCCACCAGTGACTGGTCGATGACCGCCCTGGCGTCGAGAGCCACGGCGCCCTCCACCCCGATGAGCAACGGATTGATCTCGATCTCGCTGATCTCGGGGTAGTCGGCAACCAGGTACGAGAAGCGCATCACAACCTCGAGCAACGCGTCGAGGTTGATCCTGGGGCGTCCTCGGTGGCCTGCGAGGAGCGGCCAGATCCGCAGCGACTGGAGCATTCCGAGAGCAAGACGCTCGTTGAGCGGCGGCAGGTCGAGCGCCTGGTCGCGTAGCACCTCAGCAGCGACGCCGCCGGCGCCGAGCAGGATCACCGCGCCGAAAATCGGATCCTTGCGCGCACCGAGCACGAGTTCGTGGCCGGATGTCCGCGCCATCGGCTGAACTGTCACGCCCTGCACCTCGGCCTCCGGGCTCCGCTCGTGCACCGACGCGACGATCCGCTCGTAGGCCGCTAGGACCTCGTCGCCGTTGGTTAGACCGAGTTCGACCCCACCAACATCGGCCTTGTGCGTGACCTCGCGTGAGCGCACCTTCAACACGACCGGATAGCCGATCTGTTCGGCGATCGCCACGGCGTCGTCAGCTGACAACGCCGGTAGCGGCTTCGTTACGGGGATCTCATACGCGTCGAGCAGCGTCTTCGACAACGTCTCGGACAACACGGCGCCTCCCTCGACCAACACCGAGCCCATAAGTTCCCTCGCGCGCCCCCGGTCGAGCGCAAAGCTGACCGGGATCGTACGCGGTGTCTCGTGCAGCGTCTCGAGGTTGCGGGCGTAGGAGACCAAGTCCATGAACGCTCCGATTGCCTGCTCGGGATAGGCGTAGGTGGCGACGCCACCGGCGCTCAAACACTCCAGGCCCTCCTGCACCGAGTGCCCGCCCATCCAGGCGGCCAACAGCGGCTTGTGCGATTCGTGCCGCGCCCCCAGCACAGCGTCGGCGGCGGCGCGGGCGTCGGTCATTGCCTGGGGCGTGAGGATCACCAGCACGGCGTCGACCTCCGAGTCGGCCAGAACCGCTTTGACCGCCTCCCCGAACCGCTTCGGTGGCGCGTCACCGAGCACGTCGATCGGGTTGGCGCGCGGCCACGCCGGCGGTAGCGCTGCGTCGAGCGTCTCGAGCGTCGCTGGTTGGAGCTCGGCGAGCACGCCTCCGCGAGCGAGAAGTGCATCGGCGGCCATGACCCCGGGGCCACCCGCGTTCGTGACGATCGCCAGGCGGGCACATCGAATCGGACGCTCCCGCGCGAGCAGCTCGGCGGTAGCGAACACATCTTCCATTCGCTCGACGCGCACGATCCCGGCGCGACGGAAGGCGGCGTCGTAGACATCGTCCTGGCCGACCATCGCACCGGTGTGTGAGACGGCCGCCTTGGCCGACGCGGCAAAGCGTCCCGCCTTATAGACGATGATCGGCTTGCTGCGCGCAAACGCGCGCGCCGCCGACATGAACTTACGCGGCTCGGTGACTGTCTCGATGTAAACGATGATCGAGCGCGTATGCGCGTCCTGGCCCAGATAGTCGATCACGTCGCCGAGGTCGACGTCCAGCATGTTCCCGAGTGAGACGACCTGCGAGAAGCCGATCTGCCTAGCTAACGCCCAGTCGATGACCGCCGCCGCGAGCGCGCCCGACTGTGAGATGAACGCGACATGGCCGTCTATCGGCATAACCCCGGCAAAGCTCGCGTTGAGCCCGAGCCGCGGCACGATCATGCCGAGGCAGTTGGGTCCCAGTAGCCGCAAGTCGTGGCGTGCCAGCTCCTCGCCTACGCGACGCTCGAGCTCGCGTCCCTCGGCACCGACCTCGCGGAAACCCGACGACAGGACGGCGATCGCCGCGACGCCCGACTCGCCACACTCGCGCACCACTTCCGGCACGATGGCAGCCGGCGTGCAGACTATCGCGAGGTCTGGTTTGGCCGGCGTGTCGGCGACACTCGCGTAGGCCTGAATGCCACCGATCGACTCGCGGCTCGGGTTGACCGGATAGACAACACCCTCGAACCCGGCATCGACCAGGTTGCGCAGGACGATGTGACCGAGCTGCATGCGGTGGCTACCCGCACCGACGATGGCCACGTGGGCGGGGTTGAAGAGCCGATCAAGGTTACGGACGCTCACGAGTGAGACACTAAACTGACGTTCTAGTAGTCCTCGTAGCCAATACGGCTCTAGTTGCCGATACGGTGCCGCCCCGAACTGAACCACCGGACATAATGGGCAAATCCGGGGAGTAGCGCAGTGGTAGCGCACCTGCTTTGGGAGCAGGAGGCCGGGGGTTCGAGGACCCCCTCCCCGACTCACAGACCCCCTCCCCGACTCTTCCCGACTCATGACTCACCCGCGAGGTCTCGTTACTTCTGGCATACGCGCTGAACCCAGGTGTTCGCTCGTGCTCCAACGCCGCCGCTGAGCAGGACTACGACAAGCTTTCGATGATCCGGAGCAGCTCATCTCTTCGGAACCCTTGGCGCCGAGCGAATCGGACGAGCTCTCGTGCCCTGGCCATCACAGCACCACGCTGTGGCGTGCCCGCTACGGTGATACCCCGCCCGCGTCGAAATTCGAGCAGGCCTTCATCGCGAAGCAGGCGCAGGGCACGAAACACCGTGTTCGCGTTAACGCCGAGCACCGCTGCCAGGTCTCTCGCCGGTGGGAGGCGCTCACCTGGGCCAGCTTCGCCGTCGGCAATCGCTCGACGGATCTCACTCGCCACCTGTTCGTGAAGAGGAAGCGGATCGTCACGGTCAACCTTGACAAGAAGCATGGTATCACTCATACTAGCACCATCGTGCCTCTGTCCGTGCTCACCAGCCCTCCTCCCACCGAGGAACAGCCTCAGGTCTTGATCGAAAAGGCGTGACACCGACAACGAAGGCGGCGGCGTTGTGTCGCCGTGGCAGTGCTGCTCGGTCTTCTCGCCAGGTCGGTTGCATACGTGGTCGTTCGTGCCACCGGCACGTCGGCCCCACCTCGACGACGGCGGGGGCTTTGCCGCTTGCAGTGCCCGCAGGTCGGCTGGCCGGCGTCTGGATGTCCCTACCTTCTACCTCTGCATCCACCCTGACGGCCGAGGGTCAGCCGAATGGCCGATCCACGTTCGCTGCGGCACAGGAGTGGGCGAGGGGCCACCCCCGCGTGACAAGTCGGTTCCAACGCATGCGAAGGTCGACGGAACCACCCACACCGGCCACGAGATCGTCGACGGCGACCACGCCACCATGCGCCTGACCTCCGTTACGTCGACCACCGCGCACGGGGTCATAACGGCATCGACCGACCGAGCCACGCTACCTGACGGTCCCACGACCTTCAGGGTTGTGACGAAGTACGACGTGTCGTATGTCACCCCGCACACGTTCCCCACAGGCCCGAGCCCCTTTCGTGGGAGTGCGTTTTGCGGACCCAGGGCTCACCGGATGTTCGACGGGCGGTCGAGTATGCAGATCCCTAAGCCTCGATCCACCGATTG
>PLIG01000170.1 GCA_003139255.1 Acidimicrobiaceae bacterium
GGACTTGCACATGTCGTAGATGGTCAGCGCCGCAACAACGCACGCCGTGAGGGCCTCCATCTCGACACCCGTGCGGTCCACGGTCTCCACCTGCGCCTCGACCTCGACGAAGTCGTCGCCGAAGGTGAAGTTCACGTGCACCGTTCCGACCAGCAACGGGTGGCACATCGGGATCAGGTCCGAGGTCCGCTTGGCGGCCTGGATCCCAGCGATCCTCGCCGCGCCCAGGACGTCGCCCTTGGTTATCGCATTGCTGGCCACCTTGGCCGTGGTCTCCGGAGCCATCATCACGCGGCAGCGAGCAAGCGCCCGGCGGTGGGTGAGCTCCTTCGGTGTCGCCTCCACCATTCGGGCACCGACCAGGGGGTCCAGGCGCGTCATGCTGCGGTCGGACATTGCGGGCATTCTACGTCCCCACAGGCTCTTCGGCCCCTACCCGGTCGAGGGGACACGACAAGGAGGCGGAAGCTACACTGGCACTCGAGGCTCCAGAGTGCCAACGAGGTGCCGACCGCGCCAGACGACGAAAGGGGCTTGGCGCCGATGCCCACCTACGAATACGCATGCACGTCCTGCGGGGAGCACCTCGAGGTGGTCCAGTCTTTCCGAGACGACCCACTGAGCGTATGCCCCGCGTGTGGTGGCCCGCTGCGCAAGGTGTTCGGCTCGATCGGCGTCGTCTTCAAGGGGAGCGGTTTCTACAAGACCGACAGCCGCTCGGCCTCCGGCTCCTCTAAGCCTGCCGCCTCCTCGGGCGCCAAGTCCAAGGACGTCTCGTCCAATGACGTCTCGTCCTCCCCCAAGTCCTCAGAGGGATCCTCGGGGTCGTCCGGGGCGACACCCGACAGCTCCAAAGGCAGCGGACCCTCGAAGTCCTCGTCCTCGTCGAGCACGGCCGCCGCTTCCTGAGCGGCTCGGCCGACCGGACCGAGCTGGAGCTCGACCTCGAGCCTTCAAGCACCGCTCAGCGCCATGTTCCCGATCGCCACGGTCTGGCCCGCCGCCAGCCCTGGGAGCCACTCCACGTCGCCTCCGATGTGGAGAACCGACTGGAGCATCTTCTGGAGCGTGGAGGCGATCGTCACCTCTCGCACGGGCTCGGCGAGATCCCCGCCTCGCACCATCAGCCCCTCCGCCCCTACCGAGAAGTCGCCGCTCACCGGGTTCGCACCCGAGTGGACACCGGTGACCGACTGCACGTAAAGGCCTTCGCCGACCTCGGCCATGATCCTCCGGGCGTCTAGGTCTCCAGGGCTGAGCGACAGAGCCCGGCAGCCCGCCACGGGGGTCGAGGCGTAGCCGCCGCGCACAGCGGATGCCGTGGAAGAGGTGGACGCTCGCCTGGCGGCCACGGTGTCGAACACGAAACCACGCAGGATTCCCCCTTCGATCAACACGTTTCGCCGGCAGGCCAGGCCCTCGGCGTCGTATCTCGACGCGCCGAACGCACGCGCGTCGGTGGGGTCGTCGACAAGCCCTAGTGCCCCCACCGCCACCTCCTCGCCCATACGACCGGCGAAGAAGGAGCGGCCCTTCGTCACCGCCTCCCCTGAGAGAGCCGATGAGACGATCCCGAGAAGCGTGGAGGTCACGCGCGGATCGAGAACGACCACCAGACGCGCCGACTTCGCCTTCGTGGCCCCGAGCAGGCGTGTCGCGCGTTCGACCGCGTCGACAGCGGTGCGGGCAGAGTCGAGGCTGCCAAGGCCGCGCCCGGCTGAGAACCCCGTTCCGGTCTGGCTGTGCGCGCCCTCGCCGGCGATGGCCATCACCGACAGGCTGCACATCGTGCGCCGCGCGGACGCAGCGATACCGGTCGACGATGCCACGGCGGACTCGAATGCCATGTCCCCGTAGTCGCAGTACGCCACCTGGCGAACTCTGTGGTCCACGCCACGCACGCGTCGTTCGAGCTCGAGCGCGAGCGCGACCTTCGTAGCGGTGGGCACGCTGAGCACCGATTCGTCCCACAGGTCCAAGGACGCCGGTGCCACACCGTCGGGTTCGGCCAGGCCCACGTGCTCGTCGGGAGTCGCGAACGTTGCGTTGTCACGGGCCTCGGCCAGCGTCTCGGCCAGCACCGCCTCCTCGAGCGAGCCCGCATAGGCGAAGCCCTGGCGCCCGCCCGTCACCAACCGCACCCCGACTCCGGCTGAGGTGGCCGACGACAGCGACTCGATCTCACCTTCGTACGCGCGCACGTCGACCTCCACGCCGCGCGAGGCGTACACCTCGAGCTGCTCGCCAGCGCGCGCCTGGGACGCCACCTTCGTCGCCAGCTCGAGTAGCTCCCCGGCCGGCTCGTCACCAGAACCGGCGCTTGTTCGCTTCTCGGGCTCAGCTGCCGACTCAGTCACCTGCTCAGCCACCTGCTGTTCCCCCGATCGTCACCGCTGTGACACGCAGGGTCGGCTGCCCGGTGCCTACGGGCACGCTCTGTCCGTCCTTGCCGCAAGTCCCAGGTCCGCCCATGGCGAAGTCGTTGCCGACGGCGTCGATGCGGCGCAACACCTCAGGGCCGTTTCCGATCAGGTTCGCGTCTCGCAGAGGCTCAGTGATGTGCCCGTCTTCGATGAGATAAGCCTCGGCGGTGCCGAAAACGAAGTCGCCGGTGGCGGTGTTCACCTGGCCGCCACCAAGCTTGGCCACGTAGACCCCTTGCCGGGTCTGGGCCACTATTTCGTCGGGATCGGACTCGCCGTTCACGAGGAACGTGTTCGTCATCCTCACCATCGGAAGGTGCCGGTAGTTCTGGCGCCTGCCGTTGCCCGAGGAAAGCCTTCCTCTCCTGCGCGCTCGCTGGAGGTCCCACATGTAGTCGGTGAGAACCCCATTTTCGATCAGCACGTTGCGCCTCGCCGCGTGCCCCTCGTCGTCGATGGCGAAGCTCCCCCATTCGGGTCCCATCGTCCCGTCGTCTACCAGCGTCACCAGCGGGCTCGCCACCTGCTCGCCCACCTGTCCTACGTACACAGATGCGTCCTTCTCGATGTGGTCCGCCTCGAGCCCGTGACCGCACGCCTCGTGGAAGAGGA
>PLIG01000004.1:0-182 GCA_003139255.1 Acidimicrobiaceae bacterium
CGGCGTCGAAGACGAACATCGGGACCGGACCATCAGCGGGGAGGAGGTCGACCAGGCCTCGCACCTGGTCGACCGTGGCTGTGGTGGCATCCATGAAAGGGCTGACGCGCACCACATCGACCGGTGCGGTCCAGCTGTCAGGTGCCCAGTCGAGCTGACAGATCCACTGATAGGACCAACCC
>PLIG01000004.1:266-18453 GCA_003139255.1 Acidimicrobiaceae bacterium
GAAACTCCGGCTCGAGGCTGAGTGAGGCACCGATCCCACCGGTGACGGTGCGCACAGGGCCGCGTCGGTCAGCTCGAAGAGTGCGTCGCCCCACGGGGACAGACACTGATGGAGTGCACCTCGGAAGTCGACCAGCGCTTCCCGGGAGCGCCACTGGTCGGCTGGAGTCTGTCGAATTATAACCGACAGTATTATTACTATCGGACCCGCAAGCTGGGATACTGGTGAGGAAGAAGATGACGACCAAACAGACCGCGGCACGGCTCGAGCGCTACGAGCGCCGCTATCGGGAGTTGGCGCGCGAGTTGGAAGGCATCGGCTACATCGCGGCCGGCAGTGTGGCACCTCGTTACAACCAGTGCGGGAAGGCCAACTGCCGGTGTCATGGCGATCCGCCCCGCCTCCACGGCCCCTATTGGCAGTGGACCGCCAAGGTCGACGGCAAGACCGTCAACCGACGACTCACTGAGGACGAGGCGACGCTCTACAACGAGTGGATCGCCAACGATCGCCGGGTCCGCGCCCTGATCGCTCAGATGCGGGAGGTGGCAGCAAGAGCTCAGCAGCTCCTGCTCGAGGAGGCCGGACGCAAGGCAGGCTGAGGTCTAGTTACAAGCTGAGAGGCTCAGCGGATAGGACGGATAGGGTCGCACTATCGCCACTCTTCGAGACCTCGCAGTTCCTCTACCAATGGCAAGGCGGCAGGCCACAAGCGATGTTTCCCCAGTTCAGCACCTATCCGCGCTGCCTATAAGCCGCACCTAGAGCAGGATGTTGACGTTCTTGGTCCGGGTGTACTCAAGGATGCCCTCGATGCCACCCTCCTTGCCGTAGCCGCTCTGCTTGAACCCGCCGAATGGCGCCACCGGGCCGGCCAGCCCGGTCCCCCCGTTGATGCCGATGCTGCCGGCGTCGAGGTCCGAGGCCATGCGGTGCGCCCGCGACAGGTCCGAGGTGTAGAGGTAGGCGGCCAGCCCGTAGGCCGAGTCGTTGGCCATGGCCACCGCGTCCGCCTCGTCGTCAAAGTCGAGGGCGGCCAGGACCGGGCCGAACACCTCCCGCTGGGCCAGCGAGCTGGAATTTGAGGCGGCGGTGAAGACGGTGGGGGTGATGTAGTAGCCGTCGCCGGCCAGACGGGTGCCCCCGGAGATCAGCTCCAGCCCCTCCTCCCCTTTGGCGGTGTCGATGACCCCCATTATCCGGTCGGCGGCCCGCTCGCTGATGACCGGCCCCATGCCGCTGTCGGCGGCGAAGGGATCACCCACCTTGGTCGCCTCCAGCAGGTCGACGACCCGTGAGAGCACCTCGTCGTGGACGGAGCGGTGGACCAGCAGGCGGGTGGGGGCGTTGCAGACTTGTCCCTGGAGCCCGCAGATCCCCGCGGCGGCATCGGCGGTCACCCGCTCGAGATCGGCGTCGGGGAAGACGATGTTGGCCGACTTGCCCCCCAGCTCCAGCACCAGTGGGGTCAGTGACTCGGCACAGGCCGCCTGGATGGAACGGGCCGTCTCCGGGCCCCCGGTGAAGCTGATCTTGTCGACTCCCGGGTGGCGGACCAAGGAATAGCCGGTGTCGGTTCCCCCGCTCAGGATGTTGACCACGCCGCCGGGGATGCCCACCGCCGCGCAGATCTCCCCGAAGACGTTGGTGGTGAACGGGGCCAGGTCGGGGGTCTTGATGATGACGGTGCACCCAGCGGCCAGGGCGGCTGCGGCCTTCATGCCGATGGATCCGGTGGGTCCGTTCCAGGTTAGGAAGATCCCCACCACCCCGACCGGCTCCAGCACCGTGTAGTCGAGGGCCCCGGCGAAGGGGAGGTTGGCCCCGTGCAGCTTGTCGGTCCATCCGGCGTAGTAGTCGAACCACGAGGCTCCGAACTGGGCGAACGCCGAGGCGTAGGCTTTGAGGGTCCCGTTCTCCAGGGTGGTGAGCAGGCCCAGCTCCTCCGAGCGGTCGCGCATGCCCTGGGCTACCTGTTGAAGCAGCGTGGCGCGGGCTTGGGGAGCAAGCCCGCGCCACGCTGGCAGCGCCCGCCGGGCAGCGGACACCGCATCGTCCACCTCGGAGTCTCCGGCGACGGGAAACTCCGCCTGGACCTTGCCGGTGGCCGGATTGACGTGGGCCATGGTGCCGCCGCTCGAGGTGCGAACCCACTCTCCACCGATCAGCAGGCCGGTAGGGAGCCGCTGAGGCTCGGTCGAGAAGGAGTAGCTCATGGGGATCCTCGGCTCAGTCGACCAGGGCGGCGATGATGGCGGCCTCGTCCCAGTAGAAGACGTCGACGCCGGCGGGCCGCCCGTCGATCAGGGTGTAGAACTCGGCGAACGGGGTGCTGGCGACCCGGTGGGTGGCCTTCCCGGTCACGGTGAATGCCCCCCCGGACGATGACCACCCCGTCGGTGGTGGTCAGCACCGACAAGTCGGGGCTGAACTCGAAGTCGGCGAGCTCGGCGAAGGCCTCGGCCAACCGGCAATAGCCGTCGACTCCGTGGTGGTCGCCCCCGAAGGGGAGGGTGGGCGCCTCGTAGAAGAACACGTCGGCGTCGAGGGTGGCGGCCGCATCGTCCCATCCACCCCGGCCGATGGCCTCCTGAAAGCGCCAGACCACTTCGGCCGGCGATTCCTCGGCGATAGCCACCATCAGAACCGGATCAGGCCGCGAATGTTGCGGCCCTCCCGCATGTCGTCCCATCCGTCGTTGATCTGGTCGAGCTTGTAGGTACGCGTCACCAGCTCATCGAGGCGGAGCGATCCCTCCTTGTAAAGGCTGAAGATCCTCGGGAAGTCGGCGATGGCCCGTTGCTCCCCGAAGATGTGGCCCACCAGCTCCTTGTTCATCATGGCCAGGTCGAACAGGGACAGGGTCACCTGGTCGTCATTCATCGGCGACACCCCGGTAACGACAACTCGGCCGGCCTTGGCCACCAGGCTCATCACCGGGCCGATGATGTCGCCCCGCACCACGCCGACACAGATGATGGCCTTATCGGCCCCCACTCCACGGGTGATGTCCTGGACCAGGTCGTAGGCCTCTTCCACCGACGTGGCGGTGTGGTGCGCCCCGAACTTGGCGGCCTGCTCACGCTTGTACTCCCCCGGATCGACGGCCACGATCTGGGACGCCCCGGCAATGCGGGCCCCCTGGACGGCGTTCATCCCCACCCCTCCGGCGCCGACCACCACCACGGTGTCCCCCGGCTCCACGTCGGCCACCCGGACAGCTGCACCGAAGCCGGTGGTGACGCCACACCCGACTAGGGCGGCCACGTGCAGCGGGATGTCGTCGTCGATCTTCACCGCCTGGATCTCGTTGGTCACCACATAGCGCGAGAAAGCGCCGAGCTGGCAGAAGCTCCCGATGTCCTGCCCATTGAGATGGTGGCGGAAGGAGCCGTCCGGCGCGCTGCCGGCCAGCGCCCAGGCGCCCCGGTCGCACAGGNNTGCCGCGTCCGCTGGCGCAGAAGGCGCACTGGCCGCAGGAGGGGACCACGGTAAGGACCACGTGGTCGCCGGGCTTCACCCGGGTCACCTCGCTCCCCACCTCCAGCACAATGCCGGCACCCTCGTGCCCTCCCACTGTCGGGAGGTAGAGCGGGACGTCACCGGTCACGCTGTGGTCGTCAGTGTGGCACAGACCGGAGGCGGCCAACTCCACCAGCACCTCGTGGCTCTCCGGTGGGTCGAGGTCGAGCTCCTCGATCTGCCAGGTCCCCCCGGTCTCCCACAGCACGGCGGCGTCGGTCTTCATTGGTCCCTTCCCGGGGCTCGAACGTCGCCCCGGGCCCGTGAGGCCCGCCGGTCGACGGTGACGGTGCGCTACGTGTCCCGGGAAGTCGTGAACGGCCGGCGAAGCCGGTCAGGTCACTGGGGAGCGTTCCTCCGAACGATTGAATCCCTACGGTCGACGGCCGCAGCGGACGCTGCGGCGCCTCCCCCCGTTACCGCCGAGGCCGACCAGCCGACCTCGACAAGCCACCCGATCTATTTTCTTAATGTTAAAGAATTATACCATCGTGGCTCCGGGGAGACAACCCCCGGAGCGGAAGAGGCGTCCCCGCTGGGCGCCACTACCGGAGGTCAGCCCGGCTCGGTATCCCACGCCACCGGGAGGGTCTGACGGCCCCACATCATGAAGCTGGCCACCCGCCGGTCGGCTCCGGCCCGCCGGAGGTTGGGGAGCCGCCTCCCCAGCAGCTCCAGGGCGATGAGCGTCTCCCGACGGGCCAGGGCGGCACCGGGACACAAGGTGATGCCGATCCCGAAGGAAGTCTGCTTGGCCCGGAGCTCGACCAGGTCGCGGTCCAGGCGGAAGGCCTGCGGGTCGTCCCAGACCTCCGGGTCGCGGTTGGCCGAGGCGAACAGCCCCTGGACCTTGGCATCGGCGGGGATGTCGACCCCGTGGACGCGCTGGGGACCCCGGGCGGTGCGGAACAGTCCCAGCACCGGCGGGTCGTAGCGCAGGGTCTCCTCGATGGCCACGTCCCACACGGACTCGTCGCCCACCACCCGGTCCCACAGGTCGAGGTCGAGCAGGCGGGCGACCATGCTCCCGATCAGGGAGGTGGTGGTCTCGTTGCCTCCCACCAGCACGAGCAGTAGTAGCGGTAGCAGCTCCTCGTCGGTGAAGGGGCGGCCGTCGTGCTCGGCCAGCATGACGGCAGTGAGGATGTCGTCGGGTAGGACGGTGCCCACCACCTCGGTGCCCTCCCCGGCCGCCTCCACCAGGGCTCGGCGGCGGCGCAGCTCCTCAATGAAGTACCCGTCGATCTTGGCGCGGGCACGGCCCTGCACCTCGGGGTCGGCGGCGTTCTGGCCGGCCATGAACTCGTCCGACCATGCTTTGAACTCGGCGCCGCGCTCCTCGGGCACTCCCAATAGCTTGGAGATGATGATCACCGGCAGGGGCATGGCGAACTCGGCGATCAGGTCGACCTCGCCCTTGCGCACGAAGGAGTCGATGAGGCCGTTGGCGATGTCACGGACGACGCCCTCCATGGCCGGCACCTGGCGGGCCGGCATGGCCCGGGTGACCAGCCGGCGGTAGGTGGTGTGCTCCGGAGGGTCGGAGCGAAGCCCACCTTCCTGGTAGTAGATCGGGCCCTGGCCGAAGGTCCCCGACCACCGGTCGAGGTTCTTGAACAGGTCGACTACGTCCTCGTGGCGGGACAGGGTGTAGAAGCCGTTCTCTCCGAACCCTTCGTAGTAGTGGACCGGGCACTGCTGGCGGAGACCGGTGTGGGCGGAGAAGGGGTCGGCCAGCGTCTCCGGATCCATCGGGTCGTACTCGAATCGGTCGGTGGTGGTCATGGCTCTCCTTGGGCGGCCCGGTGGGTGGTCCACCGGGTGCGGGACGGTCAGGGGATGGGGTCGACGGCCGGGACCGGATGGGCCGCCTCGGCCGCCACCGTCTTGTCCAGCTCGACCCCCATTGCGGACTGGTAGGCGCTGTCGAGGGCCCAGCCGCCCTCCTCGCTGGCGACCACGTCCCCCCGGATGAGCACGTAGCCGCGCGTGATGATGGAGCGCGCCGCCCCGATGGACGGCTCGGCCAGCAACACAGCCACGCCCTCGTCCGCCAGCGAGGCCACGGTGGCGCATAGGCTCTGGACGACGTGAGGGGCCAAGCCGGTCATCATCTCGTCGAGCAGCAAGACCCTCGGGGCACCCATCAGCGCCCGGGAAACCACCAGCATCTGCTGCTCGCCGCCGCTGAGGACGCCGGCCAGGAAGCGGGCGCGGGCGCGCAGGATGGGGAACCGGTCCATGGCCTCGTCCACCGACGAGCCGGGGAGGCGGAGGGTCTCGGCCATCACTCGCAGATTGTCCCAGACGTTGAGGCGGGGGAAAAGCTGGCGTCCCTGAGGCACGATTGCCACACCGGCCCGGGCCCGGGCGATTGGCTTGAGCCGGCTCATGTCCTCCCCATCCACCTGGACGGTACCGGTGGCGGACACCGAGCCGTAGATCCCCAGCAGCAGGCTAGATTTGCCGGCACCGTTGGGTCCAACCACGGCCGTCACCGCACCCCGAGGGACCGTGAGGGTGACGTCGGTGAGGGCGGTCGCCCGCCCGTAGCGGACGGTCAACCCCTCGACCCGGAGCTGGCCGGCGGGATCAGGGGACATGCCGGAGCACCTCGTCGTCGGGCCGGGTTTCGAAGTCGGCGTCGGCCTCGAGGGCCGCCGCCCCGAAGTAGACCCGTTGCATCTCCGGGCTGGCGATGCACTGGGCCGGGTCGCCGTCGAAGACCACGTGGCCCCGGTCCAACAGCATAATCCGGTCGACCAAGGAGGAGACCAGGTCGACGTTGTGGTCGACGAGGATGATCCCGTGGCCCCGCCGCTGCACCGTGCGGATCACGTCGATGATGCCGGCCACCCCGTTGGCGTCCGACCCGGCGAACGGCTCGTCGAGCAGGAGGACCACCGGGTCCTGGCCCAGGGCCCGGCCCACCTCCAGTAGCCGCTGCTCGCCCAGGGTGAGGTCGCCGGCCAGCCGGTCGAGCCGGGTGATCTGCAGCTCCTCGGCGATGGCCTCCACCACGGTGGCGTCCGAGCTACGGCCGACCCAGAAGGTGCCGCGGATGGACTGGAGGATCATGCGCCACCAGGATCCGTGCTGCATGGCGACCCGCCCAAGTAGGAGGTTCTCTCCCACCGTTAGGTCCTGGGCCAACTGCGGGTACTGGAAGGTGCGGGCGAGGCCCAGCTTGGCCCGGCGGGAGGCCGGGCCGGACAGCCTGGCTCCCTTGAGGGTGAGGACGCCGGAGTTGGCCGACTGGGTACCGGAGATGCAGTCGACCAGGGTGGTCTTGCCGGCTCCATTGGGCCCCACCAGGCCCAGGATCTCCCCCGGGGCCAGGCGGATGGACACGTCGGACAGGGCCACCACCCCGCCGTACCGCTTCTTGAGGCCGGAACCCTCCAACAGCAGTGGCTGATCAGCCATCGGTACCCTTCGTCGGCGTCAGGGCACGCATGAGTTCCTTGCGCCCGGTGTCGAGGTAGCCGAGCACGCCGCGGGGCGCCACCAGCATGATCAGCAACACCCCGAGGGACACCAGCAGGGTGCCGCTGGTGTGCAGGGAGGGCAGGTTGAGAGTCAGCTCCACCACGATGAGGGCCCCGAGCACTGCGCCCCACGGGGTCCCGGTGCCGCCGATGATGGGCATGAAGATGGCCAGGAACACCAGGTTGAGGGTGAAGGTGTCCGGCTGGATCGATCCCGACATCTGGGTGAAGAGGGCACCGGCCAGGGCCCCGATGCCGGCGCCCATGGCCAGGGCCACCAGGTTGAGGATCGGCACCCGCGTCCCGGCCGCCTCTACAGCGGACGGGACCTCCCGCATCGATCGCACCACGATTCCCCACGGGCTCAGCCGCAGACGGTTGAGTAGGAAGGCGACCACGCAGACCACGGCGGCGCTGGCGATGATCAGCTGCTCGTTGGAGGGGTACCACCCGAACACGTCGAGGTTGCGGAAGCTGGCCAGGCCGGCGTTCCCGCCGGTGAACGAGGCGTTGCTGAGGTAGTTCTGGAACGCCTCGCTGAACAGCAGGGTCACCGCAACCAGGTAGAAGCCGGAGAGCCGCCGGGTGGCCAGACCCAGGATGACCGCCGCCACGGCGGCGATGACCGGACCGATCAACCAACCGAACCACAACGGGAGGCGGGTCTCGGTGGAGATGAGGGCCACGGCGTAGCCGCCGATGCTGGCGTAGGCGCCGTAGGCCAGAGAGAGCGAGCCGGCCAGCACAAAGGGGATGTACATCCCGAGGGCGATCAGTGCGTAGGTGGCGGCGGTGACTAGCAGGGTCTGCTTGTAGCCGTTCACCCCCACCCAGACCAACAGCCCGATGGCGGCCAGGACCCCGAGGCCGAGGGAGCCGTTGGCCTGCAACCCGCTGGGCCACGGCGGCCGGTGGCGGGGCGGCGGTGCCACCTCAACCGGCGGAGGGGCGGAGGAGCCGTTCATCGTCATACCCGCACCCTCCTTGCGAATATCCCTTGCGGCCGGAAGGCGAAGAACACAATGGCCAGCACCAGCAGCAGGTAGGACAGGGACGGACCCCCGAAGTAGAAGGGGATGAAGACCTGGAGCGCACCGAGGATGAGCCCGCCGATCAGGGGCGCCCACACGGTGGCTGTGCCCCCGACGACCAGGGCCAGGAACCCGCTGAGGGCCCAGTCGAGGCCGCTGGTCGAACTCACCCCGGCCTTCGGGGCGAAGAGCAGGCCGGCCACTGCAGCCAACAAGCCGGACAGGACGAACGCCACCAGTCGGATCCGGTTGACCGGCAGCCCGAGTAGGGCGGCGGCGTCCCGGCTGTCGCCGACGGCCCGCAACAGCCGGCCGGTCCGCGACAGGCGCACCCACAGCGCCATCCCCCCGAAGACCACGATTGTCACGATCCCCAACAGGAGGTCGGACGGCAGGATCACCGAGGTGCCGAAGGTGATGGGCTGGATGTTCAGGAGCTCCTGACCGGGCAGGGTGGTATACCCGAAGATGACGCCGGCCAGCTGCTCGATGGCGAAGAGGACGGCGGTCACCGCCACCAGGGCGGGCAGCTCGCTCCGCCCAGATCGTCGTTGGACCGGTCGCACCACCGCTAGCTCGGTCACCGCCGCCAGCGCCATGGTGGCGACCACGGCGATGGCGACGGCGAGCCACAGCTCGAAGCCGTGCTCAAGGACCAACCAGGCCGCGGACAGCCCCCCGACCATGGCGTACGGGCCGACGGCGAAGTTGAAGAACCCCGTGCCGGCCAATACGACATAGTACGAGAGGGCCAGGAGCCCGAAGAAGCACCCGAGCTCAGCGGCTGATATCCACAGTTGAGGATCGGTCATGGTGTTGGTCCCACCGACTGATTTCGGAGTGCCACACGGCGCCCCGTCAGGATGTCTTGCAGGACGGCTGGTACTTGGCGAACGCCTTCGTCGGCTTGTTGTTCGAGCCGAACTGCTGCAGTACTAGCCCGCACAGCCCGGTGGCTCCGGCGTGCTTGGTCGCAGAGTACGTCAGGTTGTAGCCGGGCTGCCCGAACGAGGCCAGGTAGTTGGTGATGGCCTGCATCTGGGCGTTCGTCTTCGCCGGGTCGTTGCCGCCGCCGGCCTTGACCATGGCCGTCTTCATCAGCTGGACCGCATCCCAGGCGTCGGCATCGAAGGCAGTCATCGGGTAGCTAGCACCGTCGTGCTGCGCCAGGAACGCCTTCAGCTTCACCGTCTGGGGATTTGTTGGGTTCAGCGATCCCATGGAGATCACCCCGTTCAGGGAGCCGGGCGTGGCTAAGGACCAGGTGGCCGGCTCGTTTACGATGGTGGCTAGGGAGTACCGGGGCGTGGTCGGCATGAACTGGTGGACGCTCTCCTGGGCCAGGATCTCGAAGCTGCCCCCGAGGTCGGCGACCAGGACGGCGTTCGGGTTGTGGCTCTTCAGGCGGGCGACCTGGGCGGTGACGTCCGAGGTGGTGCCCGAGGCGGTCTCCACGTCGACGATCTTCACGCACTTCCGCAGCGCCGGGAACAGGATGTTGTCCAGCGAGGCGGTGGTGGTCGAGTCGTCACGAAGGACGCCGATGGTCTTGACACCGGTCTTCTTCCAGGCGCCGCAGTAGACCGAGGCCCAGTCGCTCAGCGGGCTGGACAGCAGGTAGGTGTAGCTGTTGTCGGGCGCAACAGCGAAGGTCGGAATGACATCGGTGACACCGATGGACGGGATCCCCAACTTCTCGATGATGGGCTTGGCGGTCGCGTCGGTGCCGGTGTTGAAGAGGATGAACTGGGCACCCTCACTGGCCAGCTGCTGGGTGACGGCGGGAGTCTTGGTCGGGTCGCTCTCATCGTTGGCGATCACCAGCTGGATGGGGTGCCCGAGCACGCCACCGGTGTTGTTCAGCTGGTTAATGGCCAGCTGCAGTGTTTTGCCCGTCACGTCGGTGAAGGCAGCGCTGGCGCTGGTGCTGTCCCAGTCCTCGCCCACGATGATCGGGGTGCCGGTGGCCTTGGTCCCTGGCTTGCCGGCACTGGAGGCACCGGCACTCCCCGGGAGCGCGCCCCCGACGACAACGGTGGCGAGGAGGACGGTCCCCCCAATCGCGGCAGCGAGCCACCCCCTCCTCGAACGCCTACCTCCGGCACGGATCGAATCCGAATGTGACACAGGTCCCCCCTCCATTGTGCAGCCGATTGCTCAGCGGCTTCTTGTTTCGCAACGTTATAACATTAAAAATTCAAAACCGAAAGTCGATTCTCGACCATTTTCGGTACTGCTCGCTCTCCGCGATCCGACCAGCGACAGCGCGGCATCCTGCGTTGCCAAGGCCCAAATCGGACCCCCCACCACCGTCCGGTGGCACCGGCTCAGTAGGCGTCGGGCGAGTCCTGCACGGCCTGCGGCACCGGGTGCCGGTAGAGCTTCGAGGCGTTCTCCCACGTCATCTTCTTGATGTCCTCGTCGGGGAGGCCGCCGATCTCCTCATGGATGACCCGCTGGGTCTCGGGCCAGGTGGAGTCGCTGTGCGGGTAGTCGGACTCCAGCAGGATGTGCTCCAGCCCGATCCGATAGCGCAGGGCGAAGGTCGACTGGTCTTCGACGGCGCAGAACCAGAAGTTCCGCTGAAGGACGTCGGCCGGAGTCAACTCCGACTGCCAGGTGCCGTACATCGAGCTGTACCGGCCCATGTGGTCGAGACGATCGAGCAGGGCCGGCACCCAGCCGATGCCGCCCTCGGACAGGCAGATCTTGAGGTCGGGGAAGCGTACCGGGGCCAGCGAGTATAGCCAGTCTACGGCGGCGGAGATGGCGTAGGCGAAGAACAGCACCCCGGCCACGTCGGGAGGGGCGTCGTCGGTGGTGGCCGGCGACGAGCCCGAGGATCCGATGTGGAGATTGATGACCGTGCCAGTCTCCTCGCAGGCCCGGAAGAACGGCTCCCAGTAGCCGGAGTGGATTGTGGGAAACCCCAGGCGACTCGGCTCCTCGCTAAAGGACACCGCTTTGAACCCGCGCTCGGCGTTCTCGCGGATCATGTTCGCCCCGACCTCCGCATCCAGGAGCCAGGGGATCTGGCACGGGATGATCCGGTCGGGGTAGGCGCTTGCCCACTCCTCGAGGTGCCAGTCGTTCCAGGCGCGCACGGCGGCCATGGCCAGCCCCTGGTCCTTGGTCACGCGCTGGAGGCGCTGCCCGGCGAACCCGGGGAGGAACGACGGGAAGTTCAGGGAGGCGTAGATCCCGTTGAGGTCCATGTCCTCGATCCGCTTGTGGATGTCCCACGCCCCGCGTCGCATCTCGTTGAACCGGGTGGGCTCCATCCGCCACTCGCTGACCGGTCGGCCCACTACGGCGTTGAAGCCGACATTGGGCAACTCGGTGCCCTCGTAGACCCACGTCTCCGTGCCGTCGTCTTTCTCGATCACCCTCGGGGCGCGTTCGGCGTACCGGGCCGGCATCCGCCCCTCGAACACGTCGGGCGGCTCCACGATGTGGTCGTCGGCGGAGATCACCGTGTAGCGGCGCTCAGCCCGCGGCGGGTCAGGAAGGAAGGTGACCGTCTTGTCACCGGCCTTGCCGGAGGCGGTGAACTCCGAATTGGCCAGCAGGTCGTCGATCGACAGCATTCGATTACTCCTTCAGGTGACAGTACTCACACGTGCACCGGTTCATTTCCGCGCTTACTGGAGGACGTCGGGCTCCTCGCGGATAAGCCAGCGCGCTGCTCCGTTGAAATAGACATCGGACCCGCGCTCGAGGATGGACGCCTTGATGCCGAGGGCCGGCCCCTTGGGGATCCGGATCGGCTCCTCCCCCATCAGGAGCACGTCGTAGGCCATGCGGCAGGCGCGATCGAAGGTGGCGGCCCGGAAGGTGGCCTCCTCGACGGTCGGGCCGGTGACAATGACGCCGTGGTTGGCCAGTACGGCCACGCTGGCGTCGCCGATTTGCTCGGCCAGCTCGGCCCCCATCGTGGGCGTGTCAATCTCACCGGCGTACTCCCGGACCATGACCAGGTCGTCAAGGTAGACGGTGGCGCTCTGGTGGACGATCTCGGGAAGTCTGCCTACCGCCGCCAGCACGCACACATGGTACGGGTGGTTGTGGATCACTACCCGGGCGTCGGGCCTCCGACGGTGGAGCTCGGTGTGGATGTGGACCGCCGGGGTGACGTCCCACTTTCCAGAGATGATCTTGGTGTCGAGGTCCACCGTGCAGATGTCGGAGGCGGTGAGCTCCCGCCACCACAGGCCCCAGGGGTTGATGAGCATAGTGTCCTCACCCGGCCGCTGCCAGGTGATGTGCCCGGAGATGTTCTCCGAGAACCCGTCGCGTCCCAGCACCCGGAAGGCGCAGGCGAGCTTCTGCTCATCGGTGAGGTCGACGCCGATCGGGGGGCTGATGGAGGGCGACCAGACCTTCAGTCCACCCTCGCGGACCTGATCCGCGTCAATGTTGTCTGTAACCACACTCATTTGTGTATTATTTAGAAGTTAACGAGCCACTGTCAAGTCCCGGTGGCACCGACCGGAGAGGGTCCAGATGGTCGGGGTACCGAATCCCCAGTTCGGAAAACCGATCCATGGCCGTTTCGGCGTAAGAGATTGAGTAGCCTGACGGCGACCCGCAATGGGGATGGCGGTTGCGACGAGGAGGGGTTCTGATGACCGAGGTCCCGCTGTCCAACTTGAAGTGGCAACGGGTGGCGGCGTCCGTGGCCAACCACCTCCGTGACCGCATTCTGACCGGCGAGCTGCAGGACGGGGACCTCCTCCCTAAGGAGGACGTGCTGCGGGCCACCTACCCGGTGAGCAAGCCGTCGCTGCGGGAGGCGATGCGGATCCTCGAGACGGAGGGGCTCATCAGCATACGTCGCGGCAATATGGGAGGGGCGGTGGTACACCGCCCCTCCGCGTCCAACGTGGCCTACACCCTGGCACTGGTTCTCCGGTCCCAGGGCACCGGGACGGTGGCCGTGGCCAAGGCTCTACAGGAGTGCGAGCCTGCCTGCGCCGCCCTGTGCGCCGAGCGGAAGGACCGCAAGCGGGCCGTGCTCCCGAAGCTCCGGGCCCTGCAGAAGGAGGCGGTGACCAACGTGTCCAACCTGGTCCAGGCGACCAACACCTCCCGCCGCTTCCACGAGGCCATCGTCGAACTATGCGGAAACGAGCCGCTCAAAGTGATCGTCGGTGCCCTTGAGGTCCTCTGGTCGAGCCACGAGACCGACTGGGCCAACCACATCCGCGACCCCGGGCTGGTACCGGTCGAGGAGCGTCAGCACGCCCTGGACATCCATGCCCAGCTGATCGACCTCATCGCCGCCGGCGACTCGGTCCGAGTCCGGGAGCTGAACGCCGAGCACCTCCAGTTCGTGCAGCACTACCCCTCGAAAGTGGCCGCCAATGGTGTGCTCAACCGCAAGGACGGCGCCCCCATTGACCCCATGCTGATCCGCTTCGAGCTGGGCGACGCGTAGTCGGAGGCCCCCGCCCCCGCCCCCGCCTACGGCTCCGGCACCGCCTCCGGTCGGACGACCAGCTCCTCAGCGGTGGCGGTCAGCCGACCCTTGGCCACTTTTCCCCCCGACGACCTGGGCAGCTCGTCCATCACCACCAGGTGCTCGGGGTAGTTCTCCTTGGAGGCACCGGCACCCCCCAGGAAGTCGATCAGCTCCGTCAGGGTGAGCGACTCCCCCTGACGGAGCTCGACGAACACGCAGACCCGCTCGCCGAACAGCGGGTCTGGCATAGGCACGGCGGCAGCCAGTGCCACCACAGGATGGGTGGTCACCAGGTCCTCCACCACCGCAGCGCTGATGTTCTTGCCGCCCCGGATGATGATCTCCGACTTGCGCCCCACCACCGTTAGGTAGCCCTCGTCGTCGATGGTGACGATGTCGGCGTGGAGGACGTAGCCATCCTCGGTGAAGAGCTGGGCATTGGCCTCGGGGTCGTCGTAGTAGCCGAGGCACACCGACGGGCCCCTGCTCCCCGGTTGGCCTCGCCCTGTGCCGGTGACGTCGACGCCATTATCGAACAGGCGGACCTCGGTGCCGGAGAGGCTCGACCCTCCGGTGCGCAGCCGGCGCTCGGGCGCGTCGGTGACCCGGGTGCCGGTGGCGAACCCGCTTTCGTTGGAGCCGTAGAAGTTGAGGACCAGCGAGCCGGTCCGCTCCTCAAAGGAGCGGGCCGCCTCGTAGGGGATCATCTCGCCGCCGGTGAACATGACCCGCAAAGAGGACACGTCGCGCTTGTCGACGTCGGGTGAGTTCAACATCATTTTGAACTGGGTGCTGACGCAGACCAGCACCGTCACCCCCTCGCGTTCGATGAGCTCCAACGCCGACTCGGGGGAGAACCGGTCGACGACCACGGTGGGCGCCCCGATCAGGGCGGTGACGAAGTGGGTGGTGAACAACCCGAACCCGAACGGCACCGGGGCCAGGCCCAGGAGCACCTCGTCGTCGCCCAGCTGCCCGGCCTCGCAGGCCTGCTGGGCCATGTACAGCTTGGAGTTCTGGGTGTGCATGACGCACTTGGGCAGTCCGGTGGTCCCGGATGTCGAGTTGATCATGAACAGGTCGTCCGAGCCCAGGCGGCGCTCGGCGAACAACCCGGGGTCGATGTCCGCGTCGGCCGGCACCTCCACGCCGTCGACCAGGATGGGGGCCGACAGGTCGGCCTCGAATACCGGGACCACGATGTGCCACCGTAGGTCGATCCCCTCGGCCCGAAGCTGGCCCACAAGCTCGCCGGTGGCGGCACCCCGGTGGCGGTCCAAGGTGATTAGGGCGACGGCACCGGTGCGCCGGAGCAGGTGGCGCACCTCCTGCTCGCCGGCCCGCGCCCCGATCCCCACCGTGACCGCCCCCGCCTTCTCGTTGGCCAGGAAGGCAACGTGGACGCTCCCCCCGTCGGGGAGGAAGACCGCCACCCGGTCGCCGGGCTCGATGCCCGCCCCGATCAAGGCCGACGCCAGACGGTCGGCCGAGTGGCGGTAGCCGGCCCAGCTCAACCGGTCGGTCAGGGTGACCAGGGCCGGGTCGCCGGGACGGGTAGCCGCGTGCCGGTCGACCAGGTTGGCCACCGTAACGTCCCCCCACCACCCGGCCTTCCGGTAGTCAACCGCCAGGTCCGGGTCGGCCATGTTGCGGAACGCACCTGCTTCAGATGACACGTCGTTGCTCCTTCGGCCGTTGGCGGATCGCCAATTTCCTTAACTTTCAGAGAATAGTATGATCGCCTTGCGACGATCCGGAACGGACCCTGCGATCCGCCCGGGGGACGCAGCAGTCCGGACGCAGGAGGGGACCATGACCGCGACCAACGCAAACCCCTACCAGCGGGGCTTCCACTACGACGTGATGCCCATCGCCCCGGTGGAGGAGCACTGCGTGCCGATCGTCGCCGGTCCGGTGACCTTCGTGGTGGAGTCCCGGCTGTTGACCAACGAGATCTTGGCCACCGAGATGCCCGAGGTCGACCTCACCGCCGCCTACGACGACTTCGGGGCCACCGTCCACGTCTGCGACCGCCAGGGGGTGGAGCACCTGCGCTTCGACTGCTTCGAGCACGAGCCGCACTACCACTACCTCATGCAGGCCGAGGGCGGGCAGCTTGTGTGCCGGATCGACGAGGTGGCCGATGGCGATCCGGTGGCGTGGAAACTGGAGCGGCTCCGCCAGCGCTTGCCCGCCATGCTCGACCTGGCCGGGGCTCACGGCCTTGCCCGGGCGGTCGAGACCGAGCGCGTTGCGATCGACCAGGCCGCCGCCCAGGTGGCCGGGCTGCTGCGCTGGGCCCAGGAAGACGCCACCCGACGACGGAACGGGGCCACCGCCAGCTGAGTTGGCCGGCACCGCCGGTCAGGAGTTGGCCGGCACCGCGGCATCCTCCTCGCCGAAGAGCTCGAGGCGCTGCTTCCGGGCGAAGACCTCGTTCACGGTGGGGAGGAAGACCTCGAGCGGCAGGGTCTCGTAGTCGGGGTCAAAGGACCGCTGGTCCCAGGCCTCGCAGAAGTGGGCGGTGCTGTCGAAGTACCGGTTGCCCCGGTACCGGTCCCGGGCGTTGCGGTCGCCGCCCATTTTGTGCCAGTAGTGGTAGCCCTGGAACACGCCATGGTGGCGGACCACCCAGGTCGCCTCGTCGTCGAGGTAGGGCTCCAGGATGGCAGCGGCCAGTTCGCTGTGGTTGGCCGGGGCCAGACCGTCGCCGATGTCGTGGAACAGGGCGGCCATCAACATGTCGGGGCTGGCGCCATCGCGATAGGCTCGGGTGGCGGTTTGGAGCGAGTGCTCGTACCGGTCGACCTGGTAGCCCATGCTCGGGCCCCGCAGGCTCTTGAGGAGCTCGAGGAGGTTGCCGAGCATCTGACCCTGCAGGTACGGGGCGGCGATGCCCATCACCAACTGGATCTCCTCCTCGGTCCCGTCATCCATACAAGTGAAGCTCACCTTCACCTCATTGTCGCCCACCACTGGCCGTCCCCCTTGTTGATCTATTATTCAGATAATACGCTGTACTTCCAAGGTGTCAATCGAGTGGCGTGTCCGACCGGCGCCGCCACGGGTGACATCGCCACCCGGTCACCGGGGACCCTGGTGCGAACAAAGACAGGAGGACCGACACCCCGACACGACCGGCGTCGCGCCTGGACCCGGGGGGCCTGGTGTCCTGGCACCGGCACACCGACGAGGTCCACGCCTTGAACCTGATCGGGCCCGCCGGATCCCCGGGACTGGCGAGGTCGTCGCGGCGGGTGGGTTCGTCTGCGAGCTCAATTGCAACGTCGACACCTGGCCGGCGATCGGCGCTTGGCCTTGGGCGGTCCACATCAAGATCACGTGCGCCGTCGGGAAGTGAGCAGATTAGTGGGTCCGAAGCGTCAGATGTCAGGCCAATCGGCGTAACGGCGTAACGGGTCACCCGACATATGTGTATCCGGGGTCACCCGGAGCATCGAACGACATCCTCGCCCCACCGCGGCTCACGTGCCTCCCGCGTTGGACCAAAACCGTTCGAGCATCGGGTTAACGATCTCCTCCTGGTTTTGCACTTTGTGGTCGGCACCCGGCAACACGATGTGCTCGGCTCCGGTCTGCTTTGCCATGGCCTCGATACACCCCTCGAAGCCGCCAATCCTCCCCGGGGTCAACACGCAGATTGGGTAGCCACCGGCGGTCAGGTCAGCAGAGGCAATCTTTGCTTCGTCTGGTCCGCGCATGTCGGTGAAGTCCTTCGTGATACCCATCTGCGTCTCACCGAGCATCCGAGAGGGCGCCTGGGTGGCCGAGCTGACCGAATTCGTCGACCTCTCCTCCTGGTCGGGGTCGGCCCGGTTGATCATGCGCCGAGAGCGGCCCCACCCCGGGGCCCAGCTCACTTTGTTCGACACCTCGGAGGGGTTCCGTCACACCTCTTCATCACCGACACCGCCGATGACGACATCTGCACCCTCGAGCTCCGCCACCGGGGATACGCGATCCTGAAGCCATCGATAGCGGCGCGGTGGTGCCTCGCTCTTGTGACTCCAATCTCCTCGGAGGAATCGGTGGCAGTGGCCCTATTTCAGTGACTTCCTGGCGTGGCGCTTCACGAACTCCAGGATCTCGATGTGTTTGGCCGTATCCATCTCCATCAGCTTCACCAGGAGTTGCCAAAGGGTTTCGTCCTTGACATTCTTGAGGTCAGCAGCCAAGCGGTGGAGTTCCTTGGCGTCGGTGCGCTCCCGCTCTAGGAGCTCCTCGGTGAGCTTGACGACCAGAGGCGCGTCCGGTCCCCAATGATCGAGGCGAGGCACGGCAGGCCCTTCTGGCCGCAGTTCCGCGTCGGCCTTCAGTGCAGACGCCAACTCCCCGAAGACCCGGTGGTGTCGGATCTCGTCCTCCACGATCAGCGCGCACAAGTACCCGAACGCGGCCGACGCCGAAGATTCGGCAGCGTTTTGGTACTTCTCCAGAAAGCCACGCTCGTTCTCTTCGTGGGAGGTGAGATGCTCGTACAGCTCCTCCTCCCAGACGCTCGCGCCTACAAGCTTCATCGCCATGCATCCTCCTCGGCCAGATTTCGAACAATCGTAGCGCCGTGGCCGAATAGTCCGCAGACGCATCTCGTCCGGTCACAATGCCTCAGGTCGTGTATCTGTATCCCGACGCGCCAACGGCTCGAGAAATAGTCAAGACCTGTG
>PLIG01000071.1:0-168 GCA_003139255.1 Acidimicrobiaceae bacterium
CAACAGAGGTCAGGACATCCTCTTCTCAGTGGTGGCTGGCCGGTTGATTTCGAAGGTAGGTCCACGAGGGGTCATAGCCACCGGTTGTGCAGTGTTCGCGGCCGGCGTGATGTGGTGGCGGGGCGCCGTTGGTATTCACCCCGACTATGTGGGATCTTCGCTCGGAGG
>PLIG01000071.1:175-2601 GCA_003139255.1 Acidimicrobiaceae bacterium
GTGGCGGTTCTCGTAGCCGTGCTCGGCACATCGAGCAGCGAAGCTGGCAAGCTGAGAAGCTTCGAGCACGGCTGGACAGCGATAGCGGCGATGGTTGTTCTCGGCGCGTTGACCGCTGTATTGCTCTACCGGCCGGTCCGAACGCCGGTCGCCGGTGCAGCCACCTCCACCGAACCCGTTCGCGCAGTCGAGCCGGCTCTCTTCATCGACCAGGGCCTCGACGTCGCGCCCGCCCACGACGTCGAACCAGGTGTCTGATCGTGTTTGCGATCAGGGAGCTGTGGCCCACCCGAGAGAACGCTTTACGGCGCGTCGCCAGCCGGCATAGGCGAAGTCGGCGGCGACGGCACTGGTCTTGGGCTGGTACTCGACGTCCGGACTCCACAGCGCTGCAAGGTCCTCGAGTGAGTCCCACACACCCTCGGCGAGCCCGGCCATGGTGGCGGCGCCTAGGGCCGTTATCTCGGTCGTGGCAGGGCGCGTGACCTGGAGCCGGATCTGGTCGGCCTGGAATTGCAGAAGCAGGTCCATCTCCGATGCACCGCCGTCGACACGCAGAGCTGCGACCGCCGCTCCGGATTCGCGCATGACATCCACGACGTCTCGGACCTGGTAGGCCATCGCCTCCACGACCGCACGCGCCAGGTGAGCCCTGCCCGTTCCGCGCGTGAGCCCGACGATGGTGCCCCTGGCGTAGGGATCCCACCAGGGGCTTCCCATTCCCGTGAACGCCGGGACCATGTAGACACCCTCGGTGTCAGGCACCTGTTTTGCCAGCGGCTCGGTCTCGGCCGCGTCAGCGATCATTCCGAGCCCGTCGCAAAGCCATTGAACGGCGGAACCCGTCGAGAACACCGCCCCCTCGAGCGCGTATGCCACTTCGGATGATCCGCCGCGCTTATCGAGGTCCCAAGCGACGGTGGTGAGGATCCCCTCCACCGGCGGCGGACAGGTAGCTCCGACATTCAACAGGACGAAGGTGCCCGTGCCATAGGTCGCCTTGGCCATGCCGGGGCTGAAACACGCCTGGCCGAACAACGCCGCCTGCTGGTCACCGGCGACGCCGCTCACCGGCACGCCCGCCAGAGGAGAGTCACTCGATCCGAGGTCACCGCCTACGAGACCGAAGCGCCCGCAGGAGGGCCGCAGCTCGGGTAGCGCCGTTACTGGTACACCGAACAGGGCGCACAGATCCTCTGACCAGGTCAGCGCGCGGATGTCCAGTAACAAGGTGCGAGCGGCGTTCGACGGCTCGGTGGCCAGGATTCCGCCTTCGACACCACCCGTAAGGTTCCAGACCACCCATGAGTCGACCGTGCCCAGGACGAGGTCCGGGTTCAGGGTCAGGCCGCCTTCACGGAGAAGCCATTCCATCTTGGTTGCCGAGAAGTAGGCATCCAGGATCAGTCCAGTCCGCTCCCGTACGAGGGGCAGGTAGCCCTTGTCGCGAAGCTGGTCGCAACGTTCGGCCGTGCGTCGGTCCTGCCACACGATGGCTCGGTGCAACGGGCGGCCGCTCTTGCGGTCCCATGCCACCACCGTCTCTCGCTGGTTCGTGACGCCGATGGCCGCTACGGCGCGACCTGCTGCCCGTTGGCGGCGCGTGACCTTGGTGAGCGTTTCGACAACTGCGTTCCAGATCTCGAGGGGGTCGTGCTCGACCCATGCCGGGCGCGGGAAATGCTGAGTAAGCCCCCGGTAGGCGAGGTCTACGACATTCCCCGAGGAGTCGACGGCCACGGCCCGGACTCCCGTCGTGCCGGCGTCGACGGCGACCACACAAGCCACGTCCGGACCATAGCCTCGCGACAAACGCGCTGGCAGGGAAGCAGCGGCATGTGTGGAAACCGCACGAGCGCAAACCTTCGCGAATGGGAGCCGACCAGGGCCGATGGCGGCTCCCCGCCGTTGACACACTCGTAACTACAGTGGTGTAATGGGTACCTCATCTCGTGTGCAGTAGGGGGGAAGACCACAACATCTTGTGGTCGTGGCGCTCAGCAGCGGCTCCTTCCGGTGGCTCGAGCCTTAGGCTCGTAACAGGGAGAAGGTGGAACTGACCATGGCGATTGCACCACAGCGCACCGGCATCGGAATCCGGCGACACTTCACCAGAGAGGGGGTCCACCCCT
Organism: Acidimicrobiaceae bacterium; assembly: GCA_003139255.1. Lineage (GTDB taxonomy): Bacteria > Actinomycetota > Acidimicrobiia > Acidimicrobiales > UBA8190 > Bog-564. Next base: position 2,308 of record PLIG01000071.1, read on the forward strand.
ACGACGAGATCGTCTGGGAGGGGCGCGACGCCCGCATCACCGACTACCGGACCGGCAAGGTGGCCTTCGAGCAGCTCGGGGTGGAGGTACCCGTCAGCTGGAGCCCGAACGCCACCAACATTCTCGCCCAGAAGTACTTCCGCGGCACCCCCGGGACCCCTGAGCGCGAGTCCTCGCTCAAGCAAGTGGTCGACCGCGTGGTCGACACGATAACGAAATGGGGAGTGAAGGACGGATACTTCGAGGACATGGCGGAAGCCGAAGCGCTTCGCGACGAGCTGAAGCACGTCATCG
>PLIG01000104.1 GCA_003139255.1 Acidimicrobiaceae bacterium
CGCATGCAGCGCGTCACGGAGTTCTTGTGCTTTCGGCGAGTTCAGTTCGATCGGATCGATCCACTCGGCGAAGAAGTCGGTCATAAGCGGATGGTCGGGCGCCAGCTCGAGCACCAAGTTGACGTGATCTCGACAGTGCAGATCGAACGTCCAGCGCACGACTTGAAGGAGGGCGACCCTGCGGACATCGTCCGCGTCGGCATACGCCGTTATCAAGTCGGAGAAATCCTCTGCGCGAACGAGTCCCAGACCGTAGGGCGTGCGATCACTCAGGCGATACAGGACTCGGGTCTCGTTCGTCATATCGAGCACCGCCGAAGCGACGCGTCGGCGGAGATCCCGGTTCCACATTGGATCGGCGCCGTTCTCGTATTCTTCGTAAATAAGACCGTTGCCGTCGTGATGCTTGCAGCGACTTATGGCGACCCTGGCAAGAGCCTCGACGGCACCCGGCACTTCTGGAGTTGCTGCAACGAGACGGATCGCTGAGTTCGCCACGAGCGCGAGGCGATGATCGATCGACTGGCTATCGATGCTTGCCAGCCACGAAACGGCCGCTTCGACGTCGTCTGGACCGAGTGACTGCGAGAACTCAAGAAGGAAGTGCTCATACGCACCGTGGTAGTTCGAGCGCTGTGGTTGCGTGAGGACAGAGAAGACCTCGGTGGCGGAGAGGGCATGTGGCCACGAGGCCATGAGCGCTACACCCTTTAGTTCGTCTAGTGGGTCGTCTCGACGGTCCTCAGTTCCGAGCGCGAGCATGCGCAGCCCCGCGGTTGGTGCGTCGCGCTTGAACAAGGCAATTATCCAACCCGCTGAGACCCGGTCCGCGATGTCGGCGGTTGGGTTGCGTACTAGCGCAACCAGATCGGACAGAAGGTCAATGACTTTGCAGTCGCGGGCGATCTGGACCGCGAGCTGGCGTTCGGCTATCCCACCATCAGTGAGCGCTCGCCGGAGCTGATCGGCCAGACCTGTGTGAGCGAGGCCCGCGTACTTGCCGCTCAGCGCAAAACCGATGCGCTCCGCCATCCTAAGGAGGGCGGTGACGACGGCGGCACGAAGCTCGTCACCTGGAAGGGCCACCTCTCCGCCGAAGCTCTCGGGATCTTCCACGGCGACCCAACCGAACAGGTCTGGATCGATCGCGGCAGTCCAAGCACCGGCGAGACGGGTTTGCGGCCAGCTGCGGCCCTCCGGTGAGAAGAAGAGTGCCCGCGCCTGACGTTGAGAGAGCCCGTTCTCCACCACNNCACCCAGCTGGCAGCGAGATAGTCCGCAAGGGCGACGTGAATCCAACCAAGTCGGTGGCCACCCCGTGCACCGAAAAGGCCGGTCCGCATCACCTCGCGAAGAGCAGCCACCGAAACGGAGACGGAGTCGTTCGGAGAAGGCTCGGTGCCCTGAGCGAGGACGTCTAGAGCCACGTCATCTCCGCTGGCAGCGCTTGACCGACCGATCCATACGGCTGGCCTTCCGCCGAAAACTGTGGCGGCGGCAACCCGCCNNTCGCTACACTGAGCCGCTCCTCGAGCGACAGCTGACCCGCGAGACGGCCGTCGAAGCGCTCCTCGTTAGGCTCGTCGAGAAGCGTCCGGATCCCTTGGTCGAAAAGGTCGGCAGCGCGATCGGGAAGCGAGCCAGTCTCCCTGAAGACGGATGCAAGCAGTCGCAAAGTCAGGGGACGCGCCGCGAGCGGCGAGGCCCCACACGCATCGGCCGCATCGAGGAGTGCTTCCGCGTCGCACTCGCCGTCGACAATCGCCCCGGCATCCTGACGCCTAAGCGGCAGGATCTCTACCACCGTCACGTGGCCGTACTTCGCCTTCAAAGCAGACAGCAGAGTTTCAGGGAAATCGGCAGTGCGGCAGGCGATCCGAAGATACAGACGGTCCGTATCCCACTTCTGGATGCGCCTTGCCAGGAGCGTCGCCAGATTGGTGACTCGAGCCATAGCCTCGTCTAGGCCGTCGAACACGATGTACAACTGTTCCTGAGAAGTCAGCCAGCGTTCAATCGCTGCGTGCTCAAGGATCTCGTGCACGATTCGGTCCTCCGAGCCGTACTCCGCCAAATCGAAGGTCTGCGCAGGGACCCTGTCGTGCAGAAGTGGACCGCTCTGCAACAGTACGGTCGTCTTCCCAGCGCCTGGCTCGCCGAGCAACACCACACAGCGCTGGAGGGCAAGCTGATCGGTGGTGTAAACGGCAGGTCCTGAGTCGATTGCCGGCACCAGGTCTGGGCGTTCGATTAGGTAGCCGAGTGGGTCGAGTGGGAGCGGAGCGTCGCGCGGACGCCAGAACCGCTCGACCACTATCACTTTGGGACCTCCTGCACGGTTGGGGTTAACGGATCGATGCTGCCAGACGCGACGGCTTCTCGCAGTTTGTGATCTGAAGCCGGTGGGGCGCGCTGAGGAGAATCGGCGGGAGCAGGGTCGTTCGTCTTCGTCCACCTCACGATAGTCACCGCCATCGCGAACCGAGGATCAGATCAGATGACGACGGGGGCGGGTGCCGCGCTCCGATCCGAACTTGGGACGGTTCCTAAACCGAACTTCGGAGAACTACAGCCGGATTTACGGCAGGTCAGGGGGTTGTTCACACCCCTCCTGACCACCACGAATGGCGGAGGCCGCGGGATAAAGTCTTACTGCTCAATTTGGTCTGTCGTCTGCGGCCCGTCG
>PLIG01000212.1 GCA_003139255.1 Acidimicrobiaceae bacterium
CGGAGCTGTAGCTGGCTCCTGCGGGAGCCTTGCCGAGAACATAAGCGGCAGTGCAGTTCGTCGCAGGGGCATTGGCGGTGTCTTTAGCGTAGTAGACGCCTGCAACAGTCGTCGCCGCCGTGCTCTTGAGCGCAGTGTCTCCGACTGCACCAGCTGTAGGCGCCGCTACTTGCAAGTCCACCGCGTACCAGCAGCTGCCGGTCTTGCTCCAAGCAGCCATCGCGATGCCCTGGGCGTCACCGGTTGCTGCGACGTCGAACTTACTCACGCTTATCTGGGTCGCGCTTGTCGAAGCCGCGATCTGCCACGTGAATTCCGGAGCAGTAGTCCCGTAGGTGGCTTGGACGTGAGCCAGGGTGTCGGTAACCGGGTACGCCTGACCGCCGCTCTGGTAGATGGCGGCGGACTCGGTGAGCGCGTTGGTCAGGTTGGATTGCGTTGCGCGGTCGTTGGCACCGCCTGTAACCCCGAGAAAGGTCGGGATGGCGATGGCGAGCAAGATCGCGATGATCAGCAGCACCACCATGAGCTCGATAAGGGTGAAGCCGGCCTCGCCCGCTCCCTTGCCTTCAAGCTCTTCCGCCCGCGCGTCGCGCAGGTGCTGGAGCATGGACCTAAGCATGACTTCCTCCTGTATGGTCAATAGGCAGACATTCGCTGCCTGGAGGATCATCGACGGGGAGGTGACGGTGCTTTAGGCCTTTTGCCTTCACTGCCAGGAATGCCTCGCGTTGCGGCCGTGCAGATACCACTTCTTGTGAGCGTCGATGTTCGTGAAATCGCATGGGTCACCACAGGACGCAGTGCCCCAATTCCCACCTGAAAGTGGCTCAGCGCTGGGAATCCAATCGGTGCAAACGAGTCTCTGCGGTCAGCAGGCGCACTATTTCGAGGTCGCGCAGGCGTACTGCTCGCCTGTCGAGTAGTAGATGCTCCCTTGGAACACGAGGGTGTAGTTCGGGGTGGTGCCGGCGGGGACAGATCCACCGCTCGCAACGGGGCCGCCCGAGATCGTGATCGACGAGATCGTGAACAGGCGGGGGAACGAGTACAGGCCCTGGAGGAACGTGGACATCTGGCCGTACGTGCCAGTGAGAGTGAAGTCGACCGCCACGGGCGTCACTCCCGCGCCACCCGCACTCCCGGTTGCCTCTGCCACGCTGATGCTCGGCGTGTTCGGGTCACCGCTCGAGACGGCCAACGCGGTCACCTGCTGAAGGAAACTGTCGACATTTGGGGTGCCAGGGATCTCCGTGAAATTCTTCGTCAAGATCGCACAGGTCGGTCCCAAGTTCGCCTTCTCGCGATTCAACGAAGCGATCTCTGTCCGCAGCTGTGTCTGCTGGTTCTGTAGCTGTGTCTGCTTGGTGTGCAAACTCGTGAGCTTCGATCCTTCGGGGGATATCCACACCATGTACACGACCAGGGCAATCACAACCGCTCCGAGGGCCGTGAGGAGCGGGACCCGGTACTCCCGGAGGCGTTCCATCAAGAGCTCGCTTTCTTCACGAGGGCGACGCTCTTCAGCGAAACCGTCGATTGGAAGGAAACCGTCGTACCACCGGTGGTCGGCGCATTCGTGACCCCACTCACGCTCGGCGGGTCGAACATCGTCGACGAGGTGATGCTGTCGATCCACTCCGCTACGGGATCGAAATGGGCATTTGCGGGGAAGGTGCCCGACACTGATACCGAGAAGCTTCCCACGCCCCCCGTACTCGTTGCACCAGTCGAGGTTGTGGACGAGGACCCCGACGTTGACCCGGACACGGCGGTCCCGGTGAAACTGGTGAGCGAAAGGCCGGCAGGCGTACGCGCATTCAGCTCCGCCAGTACCGCAGGCCAATCGACGGACGTGGACACGAGATGTGTGATCTGGCCCTCGGTTACGTGCAGCTCACTGTTCACGCGCACGACCTTGTCATATGTGGGGATCAGCCCGTGAAGCCCAGCGACACTCGTCCGAAGCGCCGTGACGTCGTTCTGCGCGCTGTGGACCTGGAGAATGCGCCCGGCAGAGAGGATCCCCAAGAGCACTACCACCGTGGCCGCGCCGATGGCCGAGTACTTGACGAGCTGTCGCTTGCGCTCACGTCGCAGCACTTCGGGCGGGACAAGGTTGAACTTCTTCACGGCCGGGTTCGGCTCGGGAAGCGCCAGACCGATCGGCGCCGCGAGAACCGGCTCTATGCTCTTCGCCTGCTCGGGCGACAGATCGAACCCCGACAGGTCCAGACGCGATAGAGGAGACACAAAGCGAACCGGTATGCGCACCTGCGATTGGAGCTGCTCGACCAGTCCCCGCAGCCGGGATCCCCCCCCAGTGATGATCACATCGGCAATCGGGGACCGCCCCGGGAGAGAAGCGAAGTACTGGATCGAGCTCCGGATCTCGCCCACCAGCTCCCCGATGGTCGACTCGACCGCGCGCTCGGCCGATCGCACCTGCGGCTCGGCTGCACCGAGATGGCGCTTCATGGTCTCGGCGTCGACCAAGGGGACGTCCAGTGCGGAAGATATGGCCGCAGTGGCCAAGTTGCTCCCCATTCCGATGGTGCGAACGAACTGCGGGCGGCCTTGCTGGTGAACGACGATCACCGTCAAGCCGGCTCCGATCGAGACGATCGCCTCGGGCTCGCGCGCCTCTGGCACGCTGTCTACCAGGGCCCGTACCAGAGCCGAGGAGACAAGGTCGATCCGCTCCACGTGGAGACCCGCCCGTTCCACGGCACCGACGACACCGTCGATCAGGTCGCGATGCGCAGCGGCCACGAGCACATGTCTCTGGGTGGTCCCGTCTGGACCTTCGTAGTCCGCCAGCGCCCCGGTGGAAAGGATCGTCTTGTCAGCCGGAAACGGGATGACCTCCTCCGACTGGAAACGTACGGCGCTCTCAACCTCTTCGTCAGGGACCCACGGAAGCTCGATCTCACGCATGATGGCACGCAAGCCCGCGATCCCGACGACCACCGACTTCGAGGTAAACTTACCGTTGCGCCAGAGGCGCGCTATCGCGTCGGAGACCGCTGAGGAGTCCTGAACTTCGCCATCGACGATGGCACCGGGGGGAAGCCCAACCTGCGAGAACGCCCGTAGCGCGGGACGTCGACCATTGATCGCCAGCTCCGCGGCGCGCACCGCGCTCGTGCCGATGTCGAGCCCCACTACCTGTTGCATCGTGATCGTCCCATCGTCAATCTGGTCGCTGCACGGCCCACACGAGTTGCGACACCCGTGTCGCTTGTGGAAAACCGCTCGTTGCGTCGCCTTGGATCATCGGCAGAATCATTGGGGGCCTTGACATCCTGCCGTCCTGCATGCGAGGAACGTTCGTCATCCTCAGCTCCCGGGCTCAGCTCTGGGGTATGTGCTTTATGTAGGTGAACATCGGTAAGTACATGCTGATCACCATCGCCCCGACCATGGCTCCCATGGCGACCGTGAGAATCGGCTCGAGCATCGAGGTGAGGTTGTTCACGGTGGCATCCACCTCGCCGTCGTAGAACTGGCCCACCTTCTGCAGCATGTTGTCGAGCTGGCCGGTCTGCTCGCCCACCTCGATCATTTGAGTGACGAGACGCGGTATGACCTCCTCATGCTTACTCAAGGTGTCAGCGAGGGAACGGCCTTCGCGCACCCCGGCCTTGGCGTCGAGGATTGCGCCCCCTACGATGCAGTTGCCCGAGGTCTCGGACACGATGTCGAGCGACTCGAGGATCGGGACGCCTGCCTGCACCAGTGAGCCCAGGGTGTGAGCGAACCGCGCGATGGCGACCTTGTGAGCTAGAGGACCGAACACCGGAGGGCGCATCTTGAAGGCATCCCACTTCTTGCGGCCCAGGTCCGTCTTGATCCAACGCCGGATCAGCACGACGCACGTGGCTATGACGGCGAGGATGAGCAGAGCCGAAGGTGAGAGGACGGTCTTCGACATCCGGATCAACATCCGGGTGGGCAGTGGAAGTGTTGCGTGAAGCGACGAGAAGAGCTTCTGGAAGGTCGGAACGATGAAGATCAGTAGTGCCAGGAAGATCACGATCATGATAGACACGACCACGGCCGGGTAGGTCATGGCCCCGCGGACCTTGCGCTGGAGCTCGGCTTGCTTCTCCATCGTCGACGAGAGGTCTAGCAGCACCGAGTCCAGGTGTCCTCCCGCCTCCCCTGCCTGCACCATCGTCACGAAGAGCTTGTTGAACACCTTCGGATGCCTGGCACACGCCGTCGACAGCGAGGAGCCGCGCTCGACGTCGAGCTGGACCTCTCCGAGGATGCGTGCGAGCTCCTTGTTCTCGACCTGTCCAGCGAGTATCCCTATAGCTCGGATCACAGATAGCCCGGACTCGACCATGGTGGCGAGCTGACGGGTGACGACGGCCGTCTCCCCCAGCTTCACCCGGTTCGTGAGCCCTGGGATCGTGATCTCTCGGTGGACGTCTACCTTCGACTGCGGGGTCACCGCGATTGGCAAATAGCCCATCTCACGGAGCTTCCCCACGACGAGCGCCAGGCTGTCGCCATCGAGCTGTCCCTGGACCAGTTTCCCGCCGTGGTCTCGTACCTTGTAGTCAAACGTGAGTGCCATCTCGTGCTCCTATGACCTCTGCGGGATCGCGCGGTCTTCTGACCTCAGGTGGTTCCGAAGGTCTTCTTCGTTGCGGCAGCGGTCGAAGGCGATGCCCTCGGTGATGCGACGTTCCTGAACGAGCTTCGCCAGTCCCTGGTCCATGGTCTGCATGCCGTACTGACCGCCGGTCTGCATCAACGAGTAGATCTGGTGCGTCTTCTCGCTACGGATCAGGTTGCGAATGGCCGCTGTGCAGAACATCACCTCGCAAGCCGCCAGCCGTCCGGAGGCGTCCGCATTCGGAATCAGCTGTTGTGTAACGACGCCCTGAAGTGCGCCCGCGAGCATGGCACGCACTTGTGACTGCTGGTGCGTCGGGAAGATGTCAATGACACGGTCGATCGTCTGGGGGGCGTCCTGGGTGTGCAGCGTGGCGAAGACCAGGTGCCCGGTCTCCGCCGCGGTGAGCGCCATCTGAGTCGTCTCGAGGTCACGCATCTCACCGACCAAGATGACGTCGGGGTCCTCACGAAGCACCCGGCGCATGGCCTCGGAGAACGAGAGCGTGTCGCTCCCCACCTCTCGCTGGTTCACGATCGAGCGCTTGTGGTTGTGGAGGAACTCGATAGGGTCTTCCACCGTCACGATGTGAAGCGGCTTGGTCCGGTTGACTACGTCGATCAGGGCCGCGAGTGTCGTCGACTTCCCCGATCCCGTGGGCCCGGTGACCAAGACGAAGCCTTGGCGCATGTCCGTGAACGTGCGGACCGATTCGGGGATCCCGAGCGAGGAGAATTCCGGGATCTCGTGTGGGATCGCGCGCAGGGCGGCTGCCACGGTTCCTCGCTGCTGGAAGACGTTCACGCGAAAGCGCCCCACGTTCACGATCGAGTGCGAGGTGTCAAGCTCCTTCTCAGCCTCGAACCTCTCACGCTGGGCCTGGGACAGGACCCCGAAGACCATCTCCCGGATCGTCTCGTGCTCGAGCGGCGGGCATCCTTCGACAGGGCGGATGGCCCCGTTCAGCCGGATCAGCGCCGGCATGTGCGAGGTCAGGTGGAGGTCGGAGGCCCCCGCGCTCACCGCGTAACGCAGCAGGTCATCGATGTGGATGGGCATGTTCGTCTCCGGCGCCGAGGACGGGCGCGGAGGGGAATGGGCAGTGGTGGCGAGGTCCGGGCTGATCGACATCAGGTGTGCCTCCTCGTATGGGGCAGGTAATTGATTGATCGGGCGCGCACCCGCGTGGGTTGAGCCCCTGTGGTCCGCTTAAGAACCCGGAGCGCCGTGAAGCGAGGGTTACTGCGAATGCTCATGCGACCACCCGCAGGACTTCTTCGAGGGTCGTCTCCCCCTCCAGCGCCTTGCGCAGGCCGCTCTGGCGCAGAGTGACCATCCCCTGTTCCACCGCGATGTTGTGGATTGCGTCGACACTGCCACCGTCGAGGATCGCCTGCTCGACTTCCTCGGTGACCACGAGGAGCTCCAGAAGAGCCTTCCGCCCCCGGTAGCCGGTCTTAGAGCAAGCCGAGCATCCCACCGCGCGGTAAAGCTTCGGCTCTTCGGTGTCCGCGAAGACCTGCTCGGGATTCCAGCCGGTTGACACGACCTCTGCCTCGGTCGGCACGTAGGGCTCACGGCAGTGCACGCACAGCCGGCGCGCCAGCCGCTGGGCCAGCGCCCCGCTGACCGCGGACGTGACGAGGTACGGCTCGACACCCATCTCCACGAGGCGCATCGGGGTGCTCGCCGAGTCGTTGGTGTGCAAGGTGGCGAGCACCAGGTGCCCAGTCAGGGCGGCCTCGACCGAGATCATCGCGGTATCGAGGTCGCGAATCTCGCCGACCAGGATGATGTCGGGGTCCGCCCGGAGGATCGACCGAAGAGCCGAGGCGAAGGTGAGCCCGGCCTTCGTGTTCAGCTGGATCTGGTTGATGCCCTTGATCTTGAGCTCGACTGGGTCCTCCACGGTGATGATGTTTTTGTCGGGCGAGTTCAGCGCCGCCAGGGTCGCGTAGAGAGTGGTNNGATCCGGTCGGGCCGGTCACCAAGATCGTGCCGTAGGGCTTGGTGAACGCGCCCCGATAGCGCTCGAGGAGGTCCTCGTCGAAGCCGAGGTCCTCGAACCCCAGCACGATGTTCGACTTGTCGATGATCCGCATGACGACCTTCTCGCCGTAGATGGTGGGAAGCGTCGCCATGCGCAGGTCGATCGGGCGATTACCCACGGTTAGAGAGATCCGCCCGTCCTGGGGAAGCCTGTGCTCGGCAATGTCGATGTCGGCCATCACCTTGAGACGTGTCGTGACCGCGCCGGTGATCGATCGAGGGGCGGTCGACATGTCATGGAGGACGCCGTCGATGCGGTAGCGGATGCGGAGGTTATCGGCGGTGGGCTCGACGTGGATGTCAGAAGCTCGCTCGTTCAGGGCTTGCAGGATCAGCAGGTTCACGTACCTGACGATCGGCGCATCGTCGACGACGGCTTGGATGCTGGGCTCGTCGCCCGAGTACTCCGATTCATCAGAGGAGGCGGCGGCGCTCGAAGCGAGCTCGCTGGCATTGCTCCCCTGGTGGTAGGCGCGGTCGATGTAGGCGGAGATCTGCGACTTCGTGGCCACCACCGTCACGAAGTTGCGCCCCAGGATGGTGCGCACGTCGTCCATGGCGAACACATCGGGGGGATTGGACGCGGCCACGACCGGCGTGCCATCGGCCTCGCCGATCACGAGCACGTTGTGATGACGGGCGGTCGCCTCGGGCAACCGGAACGCTGCTGCGAAGTCGACGCCGCGAACCTCGAGGTCGACGAACTCGAGGCCCATCTCCTGGGCCATGCCCCACATGAGGTCCGCTTCCGTGACCAGCTTGCGCGCATTCAGGATCCCCGCAACGGCCTGACCGGTACGGTCGTGCTCGGCCACGACCTCCCGCATGGCCTCGGGTGAGACGCGCCCGCCTTCCACCAAGACCCGTGCCAGCAGGGGAAAGTCGGCGACGTCGCCTTCCGCCGACCTGGGCTTCGCCTCGTCTGATCCGCTCTCGCCATTGGCCGAATCCAAGACGCCTCTCGCCCGGTCGAGCTCGCTGGCCGCTTCCTCGGCCAGCTCGACGGCTTGTACGACGTCGCCGTCGGTCGCCCCGCCCGTCTGACCAGCAGAGGGTTCGGGCTCCGGCCCGACCGACGATAAACCGGCGGATGGTTCGCCGTCCGAAGACCGCAAGTCCTTCGCCAGGTCGCTCGGGACCTGGTCACCACCAGACCCAGCTGGTTGGGCTTCGGGTGGGAGGTCGCGGTACACGCGTGCCAGATAGACCTCGATCTGTTCGCGACTTGCCACGACTGGGACGAATTCGCGCCCGATCACGCTCCGCAGGTTGTCCAGCGCTACGACGTCGGTAGGATCCGAGATTGCAACCACGGGCGCGCCAAACCGACGTCCGAGCGGCACGGCGTGGTAACGGCGAGCCACGGGCTCGGGCAGAAGGGACCCGGCGGCCATATCGACGCCGTAGCGTTCGAGGTCGACGTGCTCGGGGGCGGCTTCGTTCGCGACGAGCCCAGCGGGCCCGGTGTGAACCATGCGCTTTTCATCGGCATGACGCGAGGCGAGATTGAACGCCGGGGCGAGGATTCCCGTCGGCACACGCCGCCCGAGGGTCGATTACACGAGGTGATAGCCTCGCCCCCGGATGCAAGCAGATGGTGGGCAAGGAGTTTTCCCAGGCCCAGGTCCTGTTCTCAACCTCGATGCATTCTCGGCAAGACGTCACCTCGTCCCGGTGATCGGACGAGGCAGGTGACAGCCGTGACGGCCACGACGAACGCAATAGCCGCGTTCGCCGGGGTCCTCGGGCTAGTGATCGGTTCGTTCCTGAACGTCGTCGTCTACCGGCTCCCGCGGGGAATGTCCCTAGTTCGCCCCGGATCGTCCTGCCCCTCCTGCGGAGCGCCCGTGAGGTGGTTCGACAACGTGCCGGTCGTGTCCTGGCTCATTTTGCGCGGCCGCTGCCGCCGATGCCACCGACCGATCTCATTGCGCTACCCGCTGGTCGAGCTTGCGACGGGGCTGGTCTTCGCGGCACTCGTCTTGGCCTTCGGACCCAGCTGACCCGGGGGACAGACCCAGCCAACCAAGAGATGCGGTCCAGGGGCTTGCGTTCCCAAGACGTTGGGTTCAGCCGGCGGCAACCGCAGCGCCGGCGTGGCCAGTGGCGAGAACCCCCATCCGCTCGAGCATGACCTTCAGATCGTGGGGGTTCGAAGCAGCGTTCATAGCCTCGCGCAGCTCGATCACACCATCGCGCATCAGCCCCGCCACAGACTGGTCGAAGCTCTGCATGCCGTAGTACTCGCCCTCGACGATGATCCGGTCGATCTGCGACGTCTTGAGAGGGTCGAGAATCGCCTCCTGGATGCGCCCGTTCACCACCATGATCTCGGCGGCCGCGACCCTCCCAGAACCATCCGGCCGGAGGATCAGGCGCTGGCAGATCGTGCCGACCAGACCAGCGGACAAGCTCACCCGAACCTGCTGCTGCTCATCGGACCTGAAGAAGTCCACGATCCGGTTGATCGTCTCGGTTGCCGTCCTCGTGTGGAGCGTGGAGAGCACAAGGTGGCCAGTCTCTGCCGCGGTCAGCGCCGTGTAGACGGTCTCAGGGTCTCGCATCTCCCCGATCAGGATCACGTCGGGGTCCTGTCGAAGCACCACGCGCATGGCACTCGTGAAGTTCTCTGTGTCGAAGCCAACCTCTCGCTGCTCGATCGCGGCCAAGTCGTCCGTGTGCAAGTACTCGATCGGGTCCTCGATCGTGATGATATGGCAGGCGCGCGTGTGGTTGATGTGGTTCACCATGGCCGCCAACGTGGTCGTCTTCCCCGAGCCGGTCGGCCCGGTGAGGAGTATCAGGCCGCGTCGCTCCTCTGCCAGCCGCCGCACGACGTCGGGCAGACCAAGCTCGGCGACGGTAGAAGGGTTCGTGTGAACGAGGCGCATGGCCAGAGCCACCGACCCACGCTGGCAGAACACGTTCACCCGGAAGCGCCCAAGCCCTTGAACTGAGTAAGCGAAGTCGGCTTCGTGCTTGGCTTCGAATATCTCCCGGATGTTGGGGGGCATGATCGCCACGGCGAGCTCGGATGTGTCCTTCGGAGCGAGTGGGGGCCCTTCCAGCGTGCTCAACACCCCGTTTACCCGCCAGCGAGGAGGAGCCCCCGACTTTAGGTGGAGGTCCGAGCCGTCGACGTGAGCAAGGTCATGCAGAAGCCGATCAAGATCGTCCCTCTTCACAACACGCCCCTCACCTTGTGTGTCACGCGCGAATCGCGGAGGGGCCCATGGGGGGCCCTCCTGCACCGATTTCATCGGCGGGCCATTGACGGATCTGAAGCCGAAGAGGCATGGTCTTCGATGATGACCAAGCCGCATTCGCCCACCACGGGCCCCTCCGACTCCTTCGAGCTCACGCTGTCCGACGTCTACCTGCTCACAACGGAAAGCCAGGGGGAGATCACCGTTCCCGGCCTGACGGTGGTGCTCGACCAGTTGGGACTCACCGTGGTCAAGCCCGACGGTGCAGTTGGTGCCGTCCTCGCCTGGGACAAATTACGCAGTCTTCGCACCGCAGAACGCGTGCAGATGCCGTCGGGGACGTGCGCCGTGGTCGTCGAGGCGGTATCGGATGATCGGACACATCGCTTCGCAGTTCCTAGCGATGACCCCGATGGTCTCGAAGCTGCCGTCGCCCGGCTCGCAAGCTCGAGGAGTGCAAGGGGCGCGCCCGGTGCGCCGAGTGGTCATCACCGATCGTGATGGCGAGGGTACCTGTGAGGTGTTTTGCACCTCACAGGTAACGCAGAGTTGCCGAACTGATCGGCGTTGCCGGCAGGTCGCACTCCCAGTGGCCGGTCTCCCACAATCGAACCGATCGTCATGGAACCGCAACACGTACGAAAGCAATTCCTCAGGTTTTCTGGTAAGTATTTGATTCATGGAACCCCTGGTCCTGGAGTCTTGCCACAGCACCTGGCTATTCGACACCGAACGCATGCGCTTCTGCCGGGTGTTGAAAGGCCTCGCTCTGGACGGCCGCACTTCCTCGTCATCGACAGGATGGCATGCCTACTTCGGCCTGGACATCGACCCGGTGTCCGAGTCGTTCGTCGTGCTCATGAACCCTGAGGGAACCAAGCTCCTGCGTTCCTGGCGACATGTCGAGCACTGCACTCAGTGCGGTGGGGAGGCCACGGGCGAGCTCTCGCTCGAAGAGCTGCAGAGCGCGGCACGCGCCTGACCTCTCCTCGCCAGGGTCGGTCCACGGTGACCCTGTAGCTCTGACGGACCACTTTCTTCGAGCAACAGCTTCAGCGCGCCAGAAGATCTTCCGATGATCCGGGCATGCAGCTGTACTCTGATCAGCCCGTCCACGCCGAGGCTCCATCTGCATCCCTCCATGAGCGTCATCCGAGACGATGGGTCCGACGAAAGGTCCGAGGGACAAGGAAGCCGGACATGACGATCGAAGGTCCACAAGAAGAGCAGGCGTCGAGCACAGAACTCACCAGTTCTATGGCGTCGACGGCCGCGGAACTGTGGAACGAGGTCCTCCAACGCCTGGATGAGGTCCAATCCGTGGCACCGTCTTCCGCCGAGCTGTGGAACGAGGTCCTCCAGCGCCTGGATGAGGTCCGAGAAGCCCACACGAAGCTCGTCACGGCCGTCGACCATCTTGGCGCTCTTCTGTCGACCACCCTCGTGACAGAGCGTCAGCGGAACCTTGCCCGTCGAGGAATTGCCACTGACCCAGCGCTGGACACAGACGTGCCACCGCTCCTGCTCCCTGCGTCTGCGGACGTCGAGGTCCGCGAGTCCAGGGAGTCGGGGGACGAGGCGCCCCTGCTGCCTGAGCAGACCGTGGCCGACGCGCTCGCCACCCCTGAAGAGCGCGAGACGCACGAACCCGAAGCCCGTGAAGCAAGCTCCGAAGATGAACACCCGTGGCTGACCGAGTCCGTGGTGATCCCCGCTGTGGACGATCACGAGACCGAGGAAGAAGGACCCTGGCTGGCTGAGCTTGGCGTGACAGCGGGCCCTACGCAGAGCGCCGAGGCTCCTACGGAGACCGCCGAAGCCCCACCGGAGACCGCCGTGCTCGAGGCTTCCGAGAGCGTGGCCCCCCAGGACCCACAGGTCGTAGACGCTCTTCTCACTGCGGAGTTCGGCGACGCGGCAGTGCGGGTCGTCGATCCAGAGACCCTCACGCTCGATGCATTCTTGGCCGAGGAGTTCGCTCCGGCGGATCGAGGGAACGGTGCACCGCCGGAGAACCTGCTACCCCCGACGCCCACCGATGATCCCCCGTGGTCGATCGACTTCCCCTTCTTGGCGGGAGAGTCCACGCTGCCGGTCGAGCCCCCGCCGATCCCCGAACCGCTCGCGCCCGCCGACACAGGTGATATCGAGGGCACCCTCACCGACGAGACAGCCGCACCGGAGGCGAACTCCGATCGTCCACCGCCCTCGTTTGCATCGATGACTACAGAGATCCTCGAGGCCGCGCCTGCAGAGCCACTGCGGGTGGCCGATGGCCCCCCTGCTGAGAAAGACACGCTCGTGTCGCAGGGTCAACTAGGGCCGAACATGGTCTCCGAGGACTTCACGATCACCAGCAAGCGCCATAAGCACCTACGCCTCCACCTGCGCTGACCTCGAAGC
>PLIG01000077.1 GCA_003139255.1 Acidimicrobiaceae bacterium
CCGGTCAGCGGTAACACTGCCTCCAGCGAAGGCGGCGGCATCAACATCTACGCCGGGACCGTGACGCTCAACAAGAGCCCGGTCAGCGGCAACACCCCTGACCAGTGCTCCCCCGTCCTCTGCTGAACACGAATCGGGCTGCAGCTCTTTCCACCGGGCCAGCCGGTACCCGGACGGCCCAGCGTTTCGGTCGGCAAAACTCGGCAACGCCCAGCCAAGCTACCGTTGCGGTTGCACCCAATGGTTGGATTGACCGTGGTTTTTCCCGACCACTAACACGGGCCCACCAACAGTCCGAACTTTTCACCAGATCAAAGCGGGTATCGGAGAACCGACCTGCACGATCTCGTACCGAAAGGCATTGGCGGCTTGAGTCCTGGTGACAGGGTGGCCCGGTCGCCGAGTAGGGGCACTCGGTAAGCCGATACCAGTGAGCGGTTCGCACAGGTTGAAGGCGGGACGCAAAGCGCACTCACATCCAGCGCGGGCCAATCGAATACACCATGCGATCGGGATCGGCGGTTATAGGCGCCGTGCCCAGAGATGGGGGCGAGTCCCAGATCCATTGATCTGGCGCGGCCGGTCACTTGGCCGGTTCTCGGGTTCTGCACCACCATCAACGACGCTGTGACCGAAGCGATCGTGCCCGAGGCCGCCGACCGATCTTGCGGGGCGAAAGGTGATCTCAAAGTCGACGACGGGGTCGCCGCCCCACTCGAACTTCACGCACCCAACACCAGGGCGACCGCCCCTAGGACGCCGAACGCCGCCCACTGGGTCGGGCGGATGCCCGCTTGGCCACGTGCGTAATGCTTTATGCGATGTTCACTCCGTGTCGGATCGCCAGCTCCCAAGTTGTGCGGATAGCTTCGTTTCAGGCCTCTGGCAGTGAGTGAAGTGGCGCTACGCGTCGACGTCCTCGACGACGAGTCCGTCCCGCAGCTTGAGGAGACGGGTCGCGTGCTGCCCCACCTCGGGGTCGTGGGTGGCGATGATGACGGTTACGCCGTCCCTCTTCTGGAGCTCGATGAGGAGCGCCATCACTTCACCCGCGCTCTCCGAGTCCAGGTTGCCCGTGGGCTCGTCGGCCACAATCACTTCGGGCCGATTGGCCAGCGCCCGGGCGATGGCGACGCGCTGTTGTTCGCCACCCGACAGCGATGAGGGCAGGTGCTCGAGACGATGGCCGAGCCCTACCCGGGTTAGCAACTCCTTGGCCCGTTCCTCACGCTCGGCCTTCGACGGGTGCTGTGGGGCCATGGCCAGGGCCACGTTCTCCGACGCGCTAAGGGTCGGGATGAGGTTGAACTGCTGGAACACGAAGCCGATGCGCTTTGACCGGATCCCGGTGAGCACGTCGTTGCCGGCCGAGCCGAGCTGCT
Organism: Acidimicrobiaceae bacterium; assembly: GCA_003139255.1. Taxonomy (GTDB): domain Bacteria; phylum Actinomycetota; class Acidimicrobiia; order Acidimicrobiales; family UBA8190; genus Bog-564. The sequence continues at coordinate 1,383 of PLIG01000077.1, forward strand.
GGCCGTCCATCTCCACCGTCCCGGCGGTGGCCGTGTCGAGCGCGCCGAGCAACTGCAGCAGCGTGCTCTTGCCTGAGCCGCTCGGCCCTTCGATGCAGACGAACCCGCCCGCGGTGATGTCCATGTCGACCCCGCGAAGTGCTGCGACCTCGGCCTCGCCCTTCAAGTAGCGGCGCTCGACGCCGCGCAACCGGTAGAGGGGCCGGGTCTCGACCACCACTGGCGTCGTCGGGTCATCCATGGTCTGTCCCTCTCCTTGTCGTCTGGCGTCTTGCCCCACGTCTTCGCGGTTACCGCACTGGGTCATCCGAGGTCCCGCAGGGCCGAGGTGGGCAACAACCGCGCGGCGCGCCAGGCGCCGGCGAGACCGGCTAACAGTGCGCCGACGATGGCGATGACCGCCGCTACGAGCACCGTCAGTACCGATATCGACGTGTGCAAGTGGATGCTCTTGGTGGCCGAGGCGGCAGCGGCTGTGGTCTGGTGCACCAGCCCGCTGGCCGACGAGGACCCCACGACGACCCCGGCGACGCTATAGGACAACGTCGGGCCCAACGCGTTCACCAAGGCACACACACCCAAACCGACTACCACGCCGATGGCGGCACCGATCAGGCCGATGCCCAGCATCTCGGCCAGGATCTGGTTGACCACCCGGCCCCGGGACCATCCGATGGCCCGTAGCGTCCCGATCTCCCGGACGCGCTTGGCGATGCTCGACAAGGTGAGCAAGGCGGCAATGAGGAGGGCGGCGATGAGGATAATGATGCCGAGCGCCACGCCGAGGTCAGAGGCCAGCTTCTTGGCGTTCGCCAGGCTGCCGTTGACCTGGCCGGCTAGCTGCTTGGAGGTGAGCACTGTCGCGCCCGGCAGCTCCTTCTTGATGGCGGCGGCCACGGCATCCACGTTGGACGACTTGTTCACCTCGACCAACACCTCGTTCACCCGACCGGGCTGCGACGACGCCGACTGCAAGGTGTTGATGTCGAAGTAGATGTCCGAGGCGTCGCCGGTGAGGGTGGGGTTCACCAGCCCGACGACCTTGTAGGACGTCTTGTTGATCGTCCACGTCTGGCCGACCTTGATGTTGTTGCTGCTGGCATAGGCCGTCGAGACCAGGATCTCGTTGGCTGCGCTGGAGGTGAACCAGGTGCCCGAGACCAGCTGCGCCTTGGTGATGAGTCCCGAGGTCGAGTTCGACGGGTCGACGCCGGCGACGGTGTAGCTCGAGGTCTGCGTGTTGGTCGTGGGTGGGCTGAGCACCCGGGTGATGGTCTGNNCCACCACCACCACCTCCGGTGCTGCTAGTTCCCGAAGGTGCTCCCGAGACCGCGCCGCTGGCCTCGAGGCAGCTACGGACCGCCGCCTCCTGGGCGGCGGTGAGCGGGGGTGGCTTCACGGCCTGCGTGATGGTCTGCCCGCCGGTCGTAACGGTGTCCGTGATCGAGGGCACCGTGCCCGTCTCGTGAAGCGCTTGCAGCGACAATGCGGGCACCGCGGCCTCGACGCCCTTGATCTTGGACACGTCGGCGACGGCTTGCTGCGGGAAGGTGATGAGCGTCCCGTTCACGAAGAAGTCATTGCTGTACTGGGTGCCCGCAGGCCCGAGCTTGGAGAG
>PLIG01000115.1 GCA_003139255.1 Acidimicrobiaceae bacterium
GGCCCGTACCTCGACAAGTACGCCGGCCAGCAGCTTCTCAGCGGCCAGCAGGCCGAAGCTTGGGCCGACCACTTCATCGCCGTGCACCTCCAAGAAATCGGCGGCGGCAAGACCTACTCGCAGCTAAGCACAGCGGCCCAGGAGCTCTCAAAGGGAAGCCCCGCCTACACCACAGCAGAAGCCCAGGTCCAGACCGTGTTCCAGGGCACGACGCTTCGGGGCCTGCTGTTAGAGGCGTACGCCTTCTGGACCATCGGCCAGGTCGCCGTGTGGGGAGCCATCATCTCGTTCATCCTCGCCGGTCTCATGCTGGTCCTCACACTTCTCGGACTGCTGCACCTGCGCAGGGTTCCCGAGGAGGAAGAGTTCCCCAGGCTTCGCCACGCTGAGGCGTAGAACGGCTCTAGGCGGGGCTTGACCTGGCGGCTGGGCACGATCTCGTGCCCAAGGTCTCGACATCGACGGGGCGCCTCAAGGCGCCCCGTCGATTCACGCCCGAGCCACCCTCGCACCGCCACCGTCTTGGCATCGCCGATGTGTTGGCGCCAGCCAACGTCTTGGCGCTTGCGCGCACGGATGTTCAGGGTCTCTGCTTGCGCTCAGCGAGGCGCGCCGCGTAGACGGCAGCCTCGGTCCGACGAGCGAAGCCCATTTTTGAAAGAAGGTTTGACACGTAGTTCTTCACGGTCTTCTCGGCGAGAAACAGATCGTCGGCGATCTGGCGGTTCGTCTTCCCGTCGGCGATCAGTTCGAGGATGTTGCGCTCCTGACCTGTGAGGCGTGCTAGTCGCTCGTCCTCCACCTTCTCGCCGCGCAGGCGATCCATCACCTGGCGGGTGAGCGCCGGGTCCAACAGCGATCCCCCCGAGGCCACCCGTCGCACAGCAGAGATCAGGTCGGCGCCCTTGACCTGCTTGAGCACGTAACCGCTGGCTCCAGCCAGGATGGCCGAGAACAACGCCTCGTCATCGGCGAACGAGGTGAGCATCAGGCACTTGAGATCGGGTAAGGCGGAGCGTAGGTCGCGGCAGACCTCGACGCCGTCGCCGTCGGGCAGCCGGACATCTAGCACGGCCACGTCGGGGCGCGCGGCGGGTACACGGGCCATCGCCTCTTCGGCGGTAGCCGCCTCACCTACCACGCTCAGGTCGTCCTCGGCGTCGAACATCTCGCGTAGGCCGCGCCGTACCACCTCGTGGTCATCAAGCAGGAACACCCGCGTGGTCGTTGACACCGTTCCCCATCCTCGGCAACCACTCTTGGCGGCCGATGCATTCCTGCCAAGCCGCCATGCTGTCGGCCTTCATCGTAGGAGCTTGACGCGCCAGGTCAGCTCCGTACCTCCCTGTGGCCCGCGACCCACGCCAAAGCTTCCCCCGAGCAACTTCGCCCGCTCGGCGAGATTCGCCAGCCCGCGGCCGCCGGAGACTGCGACAGCAGGGTCGATGCCCACACCGTCGTCAATGACGCGAAGCACGAGCGAATCGTCGTCCACCTTCACGTCGACCTCCACCGTAGAAGCCCGGGCGTGGCGCACGACGTTCGAGATCGCCTCGCGCAGGGTGACCAGGAGGTGTTCCGCTGTCTCGACGTTCACCGATGAATCGATCGTGCCGTCGAAGTCGACGTGCACGTCCAGACCGAGCCGGCCGGCAGCCTCGTCGGTGAGGTCCAGGATCTCCGAGCGCAGCCCGCCGTCGGAGACCCGCCTGGGACGGCTGATGGCGAAGATGGTGGTGCGGATTTGGCGGATCGTCTCGTCCAAGTCGTCGATCGAGCTCTGGAGACGATCTTGTGCCTCAGGGCGACCGAGCAAGCGGGTCGCGCTCTGGAGCGCCAGACCCACAGCGAAGAGGCGCTGGATCACCGTATCGTGGAGGTTGCGGGCTATGCGCTCGCGTTCCTCGCTCAAGGTGAGCTCGCGCATGCGACCATGCAACCGCGCCTTGTCGATTGCCAGACCGGCCGCCAGGGCCAGCGCCGAGACCATGTCCTCGTCGACCTCTGTGAATTCTTCACCGCCCTCTTTGTCGCAGAGATAGAGGTTCCCGAACGTCTCGCCTCGCACCACGATCGGCATCCCGAGGAACGAGCGCATCAGTGGGTGGCCGGGCGGGAACCCGACGCTCGCCTCGTGCTCGCTCACGTCGGCCAGCCGTATCGGCCGGGGGTCCTCGATGAGCAGGCCGAGGATGCCCTTCTCCTCGGGGAGACGGCCGATGACGGAGATGACCTCGGCATCCATGCCGACCGACACGAATTCAGCGAGACCGGTGCGACCGGGATCGAGGAGCCCGAGAGCCCCGTACCGCGCCCCGACCAGGTCGACTGCTCTTTGGACGAAGTTGCGCAACACCTCGGGTAGCTCGAGGTCCTGTTCGACCAGGAGTATGGCTTCGATCAGAGCCTGGAGGCGATCGGGGTCCCGGACGCGACGGAACGGCACGACCAGAGACTATGTCTCCGGCGAGATGCGCCGGAGGGTTGGCCTGAAATGCCGGGTCTGCCAGTGCGGTGGTCAGTCCCCTGAACTTCGAGGCTGTTCACGGCTGTGGGGTCCACGTCACTCCCAGCGATGTTCGAAGCCAACAGTGGGTAGCGACACGCCCCGCAGTGTGCGCAGCGCCGGGTCGTCGGTGCACACGCCGATCGGTATCGGGGCTCCGAAGCCTGCGTCGGCAAAAGCCGCAACTACGCGATCAGGATCCGGCACCGCCATCACCAGCTCGTAGTCTTCGCCCCCACCGAGAGCCTCGTCTGCGCGCGCTCCAACGGTCACCGGGACATCTTCGAGCGCGAAACCCACGCCGGACGCCTCGGCGAGATGACCCAGGTCCGCAACCAACCCGTCAGAGATGTCGATCATGGCGGTGGCTCCCGCTCGCCGAGCGGTGACACCTTCTTTCAACCGGGCGCGTGGGCGCACGTGTGCCGCAACGAGCGCCGCCTCAGCATCCCCGCCAGCGCGCGCACGTCCCAGGCCGCGCTCCCGGAGCACGCATAGCCCGGCGGCCGACGCCCCAAGCGCCCCGGTCACGAGCAAGAAGTCACCAGGGCTCGCCCCCGAGCGCAACACGGGTGGCGCAGGGCCGTCGGATCGGCCTGTGACCGTAACCGACACGACCACCTGCCATGCCGTCGACAGGTCGCCGCCCACCACCGGACAGCCATGAGCCTCGGCCGCCGAACCGATCCCTTCGTACAGAAGGTCCAGATCGGTGGAAGGGGGCCCTGCCACCCCCACCAGTGCGTGACAAGGCACTCCGCCCATGGCGGCTATGTCACTCACGGCCGCGACAAACGCTCTCCACCCGAGATCGTCGAGCCCCATCACGCCGAGATCAGCATGGACGCCGGCCACCGTAAGGTCGGTTGTCAACAACAGGCTGCCTCCCTGCTCACCCAGAACAGCGGCGTCGTCGCCGATCCACACTTCGCCGGAGGGTGGCCCGCCGAACCGTCCTGCGAGCCCCCGTCGGATCCGCTCGATGGCCGCGAACTCGCCGCGTCGCGCCCCTGCGCCATCACCCAGCGCGTCTTCGGAACCAGGACCAGGGATGTCCAATGCCTAGCATCGACTGCCCAGCATCGACCTCACCACCCCACCGCAACGAACATGGCCCCGCTGACGCCCCACGGTCAACGCAGGCCGCAGAGCCGACCAGTGGAGTTAGGCTGCACTTCGAGGCTCCTCCATGAGCCAACCACGCCAACTAGGCCAACTAAAAGGAGGCGGTGATGGCGGTCGATGCGTACGTGCTCATACAGACTGAGGTTGGCAAGGCCGCCAACGTGGCTCAACAGGCCAGCGTGATCGAGGGCGTGGTGTCGGCCGAGGACGTGACCGGCCCCTACGACGTGATCCTGCGAGCAAGGGCGGAGTCGGTCGACGAGCTGGGTCGCATGGTCGTGAGCCAAGTCCAGCTCATCGAAGGGATCACCCGCACGGTGACCTGTCCTGTCCTGAACCTCTGATCCCGGCTCAGGCGATGGCGCCCGCCTCGTGCAGGCGCTCTATGCGCGCCGCCTCGATGCCCCAGGCGCGAAGAACTTCGTCGGTGTCCTGACCGACGACCGGAGGCGGACGCTGGATTCGAGAGGGGGTCCGGCTGAAACGAGGTGCCGGCCCTGGTTGGAGAATGCCTGCAACCTCCACGAAGGTCTGGCGCTCGGCGTTGTGAGGGTGGATGTGCGCCTCCCACGGTGAGAGCACCGGCGCCCCGCATGCGTCAGTGCCCGAGAACAACTCTGCCCATTCGTCGCGGCTTCGAGCACGAAAGACCTCGGCAAAACGCTCCTTCACCTCGGGCCAGCGGTCTCGGTCCATCTGCGCCGGCAGCTCCTCGCCCTCGAGGCCCATGACATCGAGCAGCTCCGCGTAGAACTGCGGCTCGATCGCGCCGACTGCGAACCACTTGCCGTCCGCCGTCTCGTAGACCTCGTAAAAGGGCGCGCCCGTGTCTATGAAGTTCACGCCACGGTCCTCGCGCCACCAACCGAGTCGGTGAAGGGCGTAGGTCATCGTCATGAGAGAGGCCGCCCCGTCCACCATGGCCGCGTCCACGACTTGGCCCCTGCCACTGCTTCTCGCCTCGAGCACCGCAGCCAAGAGACCGAAAGCGAGCAGCATCCCACCGCCCCCGAAGTCACCGACAAGGTTGAGCGGCGGTACGGGGCGCTCTGTGTGACGGCCGATGGACCATAGAGCTCCGCAGAGCGCTATGTAGTCGATGTCGTGCCCCGCGCTCTGCGCGAGCGGACCTTGTTGACCCCACCCGGTCATACGGCCGTAGACGAGCCGCGGATTGCACTCGAAGCACACCTCGGGACCGACACCGAGGCGTTCTGCGACCCCTGGGCGCCAGCCTTCGACAAGCGCGTCGGCTTGCACGACCAGGTCGAGCACTAACGCCACACCCTCGGGGTTGCGCAGGTCCACCGCGGCTGAACGCCTGCTGCGGTTCAGCAGGTCCCAATGCAGGTCTTCGGCGGGTCGCGCCCCGGTACCGCTAGCGCGGTCGACGCGAAGCACGTCGGCTCCCGCGTCGGCCAACAACATGCACGCGTACGGACCGGGCCCGATGCCCGCCAGCTCTATGACACGCACCCCTTCGAGTGGACCGCTCATCGGCTACGGTCTCGTCTGAACATGAGCTGATCGAGGTCAACGAAGGCCTGCAGCGGTGCGGCTCTCTCCTCGGAGTCGATCTCGACCTTGGCCCCCGACACCTCGCTGAGCTGGTCCGCCAACCCCGTCGCGAGCTCGCTGGTCGCGAGGATCATGACTTTCGATACTACCGAGGATGTGTGAGGTACCGATGAACGTGGAGAACCACGAGACCCGCGCATACAGCCCGGGGCGGGTGAACCTGATCGGGGACCACACCGACTACAACGAAGGCCTGGCTCTGCCAATGGCCGTCGACCTCGGCACGACCGTGACCTTCGTCGCGGACACGAGCCACCGCGTGGTGCTCTGCTCGGCTGAGGAGCCCGAACTCGCCGAAGTCGACCTTCACGTGCGGTTCGACGCCGAGCTTCTCCAGGCTTTCGAGCCACGTTGGGCCCGCTACGTGGCCGCGATGGTCGCACTGGCGCAACCGAGATACGGCGGGCGCGGCACCGTAGACACCACGTTGCCGGTGGGCGCGGGGTTGTCCTCGAGCGCGTCGCTCGAGGTAGCTCTGGCGTTGGCGTTCGGTTTCGAGGCGGAGCCGGTCACGATGGCTACGACCTGTCAGCGTGCCGAGCAGGCCGCTACAGGGGTTCCTTCGGGGTTGATGGACCAACTTGTCGTTTCTGAAGCGGCCGATGGTTGCGCGCTCCTCGTCGACTTTGCCGACCTCTCGACACGTCAGGTCCACATGCCCGAGCAGCTCGAGGTGGTCGTGGTCCACTGCGGAGAGCGCCGCACATTGGACCACTCGCCCTACACGTCCCGGCGCGCCGAGTGCGAGGCAGCCGCGTTCGGCTTGGGCCCCCTCGGACACCTGAGCCCCGGCGACTTGGTCGGCATCTCCGACCCGCTGCTGCGCCGCCGTGCCCGCCACGTGGTGACCGAGTGCGACCGCGTCCGCTGGTGCGCTTCGGCGCTCGAGGGCGCAGACCTGGCAGAGGCCGGACGACTGATGACGGCGAGCCACCGAAGCTTGGCACAGGACTTCGAGGTCTCGACCCGCGCTCTCGACGACCTGGTCGACCATCTCCTCTGTATGCCGGGCGTCTTCGGCGCCAGACTTACAGGCGCAGGGTTCGGGGGCTGCGTGGTGGCGCTCACCGAGCGCGGCGCAGTGGATCTCACGGCACTGCGAACCCCTGCCTGGCGGGTACGGCCCTCGGCCGGCGCTCACCTGCTGTCTGGCTTCTGAACCGCGTTTTCGAGCACCCCACAGAGCGCAGAGAGCCGAGAGACCAAGCCTCACAGGTCGCGGAGCAACTCCTGCTTCTTCGTCTCGTATTCGGTTGCTGAGACGATCCCGCGGCGGCGAAGCTCGTCGAGCTGCACCAGGCGTTCGGCCGCGCTCGACGGCTCGGTGCCGCCGGACCCACCGAGTGGTACCCCGGCCGGCGGTGTGTCCACGACCGGGAGATGGGTGTGCATCACGGGCGCTCGCGCATCTCGGTGCCAGGTGCTCACTTGCGAGGAGATGACGCTTTGGAGCTCAGCGGGGCGCGGCACGTGGTCGAGGACGACCACGCCTTTCTCCCCGCTCACCTCGATCAGCACCTCTCCCTCTCGGAGCAGCCTCCCACCGATCGACTGGTGGCAGGAGAGCTCGTTGATCCGTTCCACGCGGATCTCGAGGTTCGTGCGCGACAGCACGCCCGTGCGACGCACCACACGGGCGTTGGTCACGACCAGGCTGGTTGCCATCCGGCGCAGTTGACGCGCGACGAGCCACAGCAAGGCGACGCCGACCACGGACAGAAGGACGTAGAGGACCTCGAACGGGGCACGGGGAAAAGCGATCACGACGCCGACCGTCAAGCCGCCGGCAGCGAGGACCGATACGAGGGGCCAACCGAGCGACGACCAATGAGGATGCTGCTCGGCCACCACCTGCTCGCCTTCGGCGAGCAACCGGACGGGAAAAGGCATAACGATTCTCGCCAGCTTCGCCAGGCTCGGTCAGATCGCCCCGGCGGCGGTCGTCTTCATCTCAACCCAACTTCGCAGCGATGCCAGAGGCGCTGCGAAGCACTGTCCCGTCGGCGCCTGCTGCGTTGTGGCGCGGACCCGGACGCTCTAATGCTTCTACGACCAGAGCATCGAGGAGATCTGCAAACGAGAGTGCTGATTCCACCCACAGGTAGCGAGCCAGGGAGCCGGGAACGGTGTTGATCTCGTTCACATACAGCGCCTCACCATCAGAGAGAAAGTCGATCCGCGTGACACCGCGCATCTCGCAGCACAGCGCCAGCTCGCACGCCGCCCCTCGAACCGACTTGGCCAGTGCCTCGGATATCACAGCCGGAAGCTCACGCGGCGCGCTCGCCATGCCTTCTCCCCCGACGTATTTGTCGGAGTAGCCGAGGATCTCAGCCGAGGTGTCAGAACGAAGTGGGCGTTCGATGGCGGAGAGCGTGAGCTTGGGCCAGGTGCGAACCGCCACGTTCAAGTCGAAGAGGTCCGGTCGGTACGGCTCGATCACCGCTCCACGTCGCAAGTGCGGGTTGGCTGCGAGCCGGGCGGTGGCCGTGGCGAGGTCCTCCACCACGTCGACCCCGATCGAGGAACCGCCGAACCGGGGCTTCACGATGTAGGGACCGTGAAAGCCGATCTCGCGCGTGCCTGCATCCAAAAGTGCTCTTGGCAGTGCCGGAAGCCCCGCGGCCACGACCATGCCGACGAAAGCGAGCTTGTCCATCCCGATTGCGGCCCCTGCCATCGAGGGCCCCGTGTAACAGACGCCTGCGAGATCCAGGGAACCCTGGAGCGAGCCGTCCTCACCGGGCCCGCCGTGACAGCAGTTGACCACCACGTCGACGGGCAACAGGCGGGCTCGCCCGAGACGGGAGGAGCTGTGAACGAACCCTCCGTCGGCGCCTGTCAGCAGACGCAGCTCCTCTGCACCACGGGGGACTCCCTCGACGAAGTCAGCCGCCTCGAGCGTCGGCTTCACGCGGTGGAATACCCCGGACTTCGACCAGTACAGACCGGTCACCTGTTTCCCCCCGCGCACCAGCTCGCGTGCGGCCTGTAGGCCCGTCAGGATGCTCACGTCGTGCTCGGACGAAGGCCCACCGAAGACGACCGCGATCCTCGCTGCGCTCGGGTCCATGCCACGTGCGCCGTCGCGGTCAGCGCTCATGGTCCTTCGAGCAGGTCAGCAACCTCTTCCGCTCCCTTCCATGCGCTCGCGGCCACCACGAAGCGCGACGACCGCAGATGCGGACCATGATCCCACCTTGTCACCTTCCTGCTCCTGCGCGCGAAGCGATGATGACGCTCATTCTGCGGCAGATTCGCCGTCATGGGTAATGATCGGGCAGGTCGTTCTCGTATAGCACGGCGTCGCCTGGTCCGAGATGCTCGCGAACCCACTCGACGGCTTGCTCGCGCCGGCCAACGAGCACAAGCGACGCCGGAGCTCCCGACGAAGGCGCGTACCCCAGCACGAGGGCACGGCGGTTCGTCCGACCGACAACCACCAGATCGGCCCCAACTCTCGCCACTTGCGCCGCGAAGCGCTCGTTCTCCTCGGCCTGGCTCTTCCCCAGCTCGACCATTCCTGGCGTCACGACCGCCCGACGCCCGCCATCACCCGCTGCCTCTTCGAGCGCCGCCAGTGCGGCTCGCGCTCCGGCGGGG
>PLIG01000011.1 GCA_003139255.1 Acidimicrobiaceae bacterium
GCGGTCACCACTCGCCGGTTGAATGGTGGAAGCGCGGACGCCCCGTGGCACTTGGCGGGGTCCTTCGAGCCGAAGTTGCCGCCGGCCGAGGCTCCAGGCCTGGAAGCTATTTAGCGATTGCGGCTCTTTGGAGCCTTCGACGCCGGTCGTGTCTCCGCCAGGCAGAGCGCATCTTCATTCTTGCCTTGTGCGTTTCCAGAATGAGCACCTACACGTGGGACGACATTGAACGTCCGATCCTGGAGGCCTTTCGTGAAGCTGAGGTCGACGGCACCGACCGCATGGCGAGGGCGGCTGCGGCGACTCCCGACATATCGTCCGAGCGACGGATGGACTCAGTAATCGCCCTCCAAGAGGCGGGATATGTCGAGGCGCAAGTCAGCCAGGACGCTGGAGGAAGCAAATGGCTCATGTCAGTAGGGAGCCTGACAGAGAAGGGTCGAAGGGCGGTCGGGCAGTGGCCTTCCGATGATGCAGTAGCGGCTCTGTTCGATCTGCTGGACAGGCAGGTGGAATCTGCCCCTGATGACGAGACTCGCTCTCGCTGGCAACAGGTTCGTGACGCGATGACCTCGGTGGGAACTGGTGCGACCGGTGCCTTCGTGGCTCAATACCTTGGTGTTCTCGCCCATCTGCCGCACTGAGAATCTGCACCGCCCTTGGGTCCTGATTATGTTTGACCCGTGGCGGAATACGAGGTCCTCCTTGAGCAGGCTCGCCTGCAAGTCGGACAACAAGAGGCAAGTCTCGACACCCTTCGGACGCGGGTAACTGCGATACTTTCAATCGGCGGCGTGGTTGCTGCACTGTTTGCTCCTCACTACCTCCACAAGGGCAACGCCTGGTCGTACTGGGCGATCGGTTTCTTCGCCGGGACGGTGATCGTCGGCGCCATTCTCCTCTGGCCGCGGGACTGGGCCGTTGGAGTCCCACTGGGGGACTATCAACAATGGATTACGGATCACCGGAGCTGGCGAGCGGAACACGATCCCGACGGCAACGATCTTTCCGCACCGCTAACTGAGGAGATCGCCGCAACTCTGGTCCTTGCGTACGTGGGCAACCGGGCGAAATACGAGTGGCTCGCCCGAGGCTATGGACTCCAGTGCCTGCTGCTGGGGATCGAGGTCATCCTGTGGATTCTCGCCGTCCTCATCAGTTAGGTGAGCTCACCGAGGAGGTCGTGGCGGGGGCGGCGGTGGGGGGCGCCGCCCGCCGTGCTTCTCCGTATCGGGCTGCCTGGGTGGTGGGGGCGGCGGAGGCGGAGGGTTGGTCAATCTAGGTATCCTTGCCGCGCTTCGTTACGTCTGGGCGGGCCTCTTTGGCAGCTCGATCTGGCTCCCTCGGTGGCGGCGGAGGGGGAGGAGGTGAAACGGGTGCCTCGCGTTCAGTCTGTTCGTTCCCGTCCGTCATGCCTATGACTTTACTTCTGGCGCTCCTCGACGCTCCTTTTCCCCAAGGAGGACGGTCGGTAAGTACGCACTTGCACAGGCGAGGTAGTGGTGGAGCCAGCTCGTGGCCAAGGAACTGCTCGGGGACTTCCGCGTCGACCACGACATCGATCGAGCCCCCCTGGCATGCGCCCGGAACGGCACCTCGGTGCGTGTGGAACACTCGTGAGCGGCCGGTCCGATTGAGGAGGATGGCGATGGATCAGATCGAAGACGAACCTGAGAGCACGCCTTGGTCGAACTCACCTAGGCCGTCCACCATCACACGCACGACTCAACTGGCAGCCTTGGCTAAAGCCTTGACCCGGACACCGCAGACCCTTCTCTTGAATTGTTGAATCGATGAGTCCGGGCCGCCAAATGTTGACGTTTCCCCTGGGCCGAGCTTCGGAAGCAATAATCCTCGGAGCAGGGTTCTCAAAGGCCCTGTCCGAGGCGATGCCACTTACGGACGATCTCGGCAATCTCGTCCTGGCCGTGGCGCAGGCGAACTCCGATATTCCAATCACGCATCGTCCGTTTGAGAATGGGCTTTTCGAGGCCTGGTTGTCCCGCATTGCCGAAGATCAGCCAGACCTCTCAACAGTCGAGAACTTGGCAAACCGCATGCTGTTTCAGCTCTGCAGTCAGAGCCTCGCTTCGGTGCTCGAGGACTGCGTCGATGTGGCGTTGCAGGACCGCCCGTTCGACCAGGCCTGGATCCTTGACCTACTGGGAACCCTTCATGCTCGACGGTCGACGGTCATTACCTTCAACCAAGACACGCTCATTGAGTTCGCTGTTGGAGGGGCCGATCTCTACTCGTGGAATCAGAAAGCATGGCGCCTGGACCAGCCTCAGCCCAGGATCAATTGGTGGGACCTCATCGACTGCCAACCGCCGCTGCCGTCATGGAGGTATGGGTTCGGCGTCCCGCAGCCGACATTGCGACTATTGAAACTTCATGGCTCGACCAACTGGTATTGGACGGCGGGGGATGAGTCCGGGGCGACCACGGCGTGCTGGTTTTTGCCAGGGACCCTCCCCCCTGAAGAGGGTCCTGATGAAGCTGAAGCCCGTGAGCGCGAGCTTCCCGGAAGAGTTCCTCTCATCGTTCCGCCGGCAGCCGGCAAATCGACCTATTTCAAGACACCGTTGCTCACTCAGCTGTGGCAGAACGCTCGCTACGCGTTGAGCCGACCCACGGTCCGGGTCGGATTGGTCGGATACTCGATTCCACCAACTGACTTGGTGACGTCGGGAATGATCAGAGAGACACTTGCTAACAGGGAAAATCCCGATTCCGTGTTCATCGACATTGTCAATCCTAAGCCCGGACCCGTACGGCAGAATCTTCAGATCCTGGGCATCGATCCCACTCGAATAGCCGAGGTCCAATCGGTCCCTGCGTTCGTTGACCAGTACGTGGCCAGGGCAGCCGACGAGCTTGTCGAAGCCTTTCGACGACGAGCCAAGTCCGAGAACTCCGAAGGTTTACTTCTGACGGGAACAGATGTTGAACATTCCCGCAAGGTTGTTGGATTTGGTTCGGTGGTGGACGGCGAGTTGGAGATTGCTGTTGAAGACTCAGAGCCACCGTATACGGGACCGAATATCGCTCCCATTGGGAAGGCTCCTGCCCTTTCATTGCGGGATCTCCTGTGCCAGCTGGAAGACAGTTCGATTCGTCGTCTGGTTGTCGTCACCCGAGGGGAAGCACGCCGACCCGTTGTCGGCGCGGCTGACTACGTCCGAAACACCGGCCCGGGCGATGGAAGATGGCAGGTGCTGCGCACAGCCCGAACGGTCGCCTAGTCGCTGGAGGGGTGCGAGAACCAAGGTCACCCGCCCCGGATCCCCGCCTGAATATGACTATCCCCAGTCGCCGGCTGCGGGTGCGTTCTTCACCGACGTGCGCTTGCCGTCCGCGCACTGCCACCGACCGACCAGGCACCTTGGAGACGCGGTTACACGGGTGTGGGATGCACGAAATGGGACGTTATCTTCGGCTTGCGACCGTGGCCCAGGGTCCAGAACAACAGCATCTATGAAGACGAGCATCCTGCACGACAATCGGTGAGCGATATGAAATAGCTCCCGCGCTCCTATCAGTCCTCTTCCTCTTCGTCGTCGTTGGCCACTTCTCCCGGGGAAGTGAATGCCCGACCTTGAGTGATACCCAGGCCGTCGCGGTACAGCATCGGGACCTTAAAGATGCTTGTGCCAACGGACTCCAGAAAGCCGACATCGCGAAGAAACCGCACCGCTTCGTTCAATTCGTCGCCCTCGAGACCGAGGTAGTCGCTGAGACTCTGTAAGTTATGCTCGGCTTTACCGGAGCGAAACCGCTCGATCAAGTAAGCCTCGTCTCCGATTTCGGCTAACAACGTATCTTCCACGCGTTGCTTGCTTAACGCGCTAAGGCCTGCCTTTAGCGCTTCCGCCGGAAGAAGGAGTTGGTCGGTATACTCGGACCGTTCCCTCTCCTCGCGTCTTATTGCCCAATCAAGACTCTTTTGCACCAGGTCAATCAGATTTCTTGGGGGCTTGGCGTCGTTTCCGTCGCGAATCCGGCCCATGATCCAACGATAGGTGGTCGGCTTCCGCGTTCCTGGGTCAACTTTAGGAGGAAAGACCTTCGCAAAGATGGCATCTGCGTCGTCCCTATCTATACCAATGGCACTAAGGAACTCCTGACTCTCTCGAAGCCTGAGATAGAGCATGTGCCACAATTCGGCATCATCCCATATGATGTCAACGCGCTTTGCGTTGACATGCGTGAGATTGACGAAGCCGCCTTCGATAACGCGTCGAAATAGGTCTTTTCTCAAGAAGAGCTTTACCCGTACGTGTTGATAAGGAAGGAGATCGAGGTAGGTTCGAAGTAAGGCTCGAAGAGCAGGGATCTCTGCGGCGGGTGTCCCCGCGAACGCCTCGTCGAGACGGTCCATGACCAGCCAAAGCGATAGATCAACACCATCTAGCGCTCTATTGAGACACTCGAAGGCCTCGTCATGAGGCACGTACGTCGGCGCGACTTCGGTGGTCTCCGGCTCAAATTCGACTCTTGGAACGACTACCGGCATGCCGTGTGGCCCAATCGTCACTGCCATCTCCGCCGACCTGGGATGAAGAAGACGTCGAAACAGATTCACGATGCTTGAGAAGACGGTTGAAGGGGAGTCGTCTGCGGTGGACAGCCCTGTGCGCTCCAGGAGGTCACTCAATTCGCGCATCGGTTCGGTCCAATCTGCCTCGTCCCATAGGCCGAGCAACCAGTTAGCGCCGAGCGAGAAGAAGTACGACTTCCATAGCGTTTGGTACTGCCCTTCTTCGAGTGGATCTCCTTCGCTAAGTCTCTGGAAGACGGGAGTCCCCTCGATGTTGAACGCCGGAACAACCTCCACTGTCCCGAGAGAATCAATGGTGGTGTATCGCTTTCTCAGGATGCGGAAGAGCGCGGTCTTTCCTGTTCCCTTGTCTCCTGAAATCGTGTCTGTGCGATCGGATACGAGTCTTGTGAACGTGTCCGTTTCGACGAAGTAGTCGTCTAGGTACTCGTCGAATTCCGCCACAGAGCTTCCGAGGCGTATCGCCTTTAGGACATCGAGAGTCAACATGTCGCTTTGATCCTCACTTTGGGCTTGTCGGGGGGTCGAACCATCAGCCGGAGTCGCGTGCCACCGAAGAGACTAGGAGACAACGTCGGGTCCGACCCGGAAGCGCCGGTGGGTGTCACCCAGCTGCGTTTATGCGGGCACGCAGAACATTGCGGGGCGATGTAGCAGTTGGCGCGCCAGAACGACGTTCGGCTCGGGCGTCAGTCTCCTGGTGGCCCTCGGAACAGAAAGCACGCCCATGACGCCGCCAATGGCTGCCCCAGAATTCGGACAGTCGAACGTCTCAGAACGCCGGTTACGCGTCGCATTATCTCGGGCTCAGTTCAGGGCTCGCTAGCTGTCGCGAGCACCTTTTGTCGCCCTCGCCACACCGACTGGCGCCTGCACCAGTGAGCCGGTCGCGACAGAATCCGGACCTCGGCTCCGCGTGCGGCCGACTCTGTCAGGAGAATTGCCGGAGGTCGGGCGCTGAGATCGACCAGAATGGGTGAGTGAGAGAACCATTCGCCTGGGTCCTCCGTCGCCGCTTGGTCTGTGCGATTCGCCGTCACCCGTCGGAAGTTCGATTGACCCGATACGTGGACAGCTCTACAAACCCACTGGG
>PLIG01000016.1 GCA_003139255.1 Acidimicrobiaceae bacterium
CGCTCGACTGAGGTACACGAAGAAGTGCGCTGATCTTGTACGTCTCCGTCGGAGCGATCGTGGTGATGCTTGCCATCGTCCTCGCCGTCACGACGTTGCGGCGCAGCCGGGCCTATCCACCGAATCAGCCCGGATCGTACGTACCCTTTGGATTGCTACGGGGCGTCGGTAGCCGGGCCATAACCGTTGTGTTTCCGTCGGCCACCGGGCGGGTCGGCAGGAACCAAGACGAAGGACAGAATCCCATGGGTAAGGCAATCAAGGCAGGCTCCGGACCAAGGCTCCATCGGCGTGTGGCTGTACTCGCGCTCGGGACCGGCGCCGTGATGGTGCTGGCTGCGGTCGCTGGAGCACCGTCTGCCTTTGCGGCTCAGGCGACGGTCGGGTTGGGAACGACCGCCCCCTTCGCCGTGTTGGCAGGAACTGATATTACGAACACCAGTCCTTCGACCATTTCTGGGGACATAGGCGTCGACCCCGGAGCGGCAATTACCGGGTTCCCACCGGGCACGGTCAACGGCACAACCCATGCCGCCGACGCCGTGGCGCTACAGGCGCAGTCGGACCTCACCACGGCATACACGGATGCTGCGAACCGCACACCGGTCACGGCAGAAGCGAACCCCGATCTGACCGGCCTGACCCTGGCCCCCGGAACCTATAGCGCCGGTGCGATGGGCCTCTCGGGCACGGTGACCCTCGACGGGCAAGGCGACCCCAACGCGGTGTTCATCTTCCANNCGTGCAACGTCTTCTGGCAGGTAACAAGTTCGGCCACTCTGGGCACGAACTCCACGTTCGTCGGGACGGTCATGGCCCTGACCTCCGCCGCCGTGCAGACGGGGGCCACGGTGCAAGGACGAATCCTGGCTCGTAACGGCGGGGTCACTCTGGACGACAACACCATTTCCGTTCCGACCTGCACCACCGCCGCTACTCCCACCACCACGTCACCGGTGGTTACCGCCACCACCGCTACCCCCACCACCACGGCACCGGCGGTGGCGCCGGTAGCGGTAATTCCCCGTGGTGCTCCGGGTACGGGCGTAGGGGGAGCTACCCACTCGGGCAATAGCGTTCTGGTGGTCCTCGGCGGTCTGGCGCTGGTCGGAGCGGGCCTGGCGACGGGCATGGCCGTCCTGCGGCGCCGGGTGGTCCCGAATGGGGGCCGGACCAGTCGACACGGATGAATGGCCCGGTCTTCCCCGCCCCGGCATAGGCGACGCCGTTCGACGCGTTGGTGGGTAGCGGCCGGTGTCCTCTTGGTCGTCGGTGTCGGGTGCCTGGCGGTGGGCCTCACTGGCAACCCGCGTCAGCTCGCTGGCCCCGCGGTATCCCGGCACGCACCTCCTTCGACGACGGCTACCACGCCTCCTTCGACGACGGCTGCCACCACACCGGTGGCGCCCGTGGCACTGGACCGCTCCGCGCCAACAACACTGAATATCCCGGCCATCGGTGTGTCGGTGTCGGTGTCGGCCCTCGGGCTTAACGCCGATGGGACCGTTCAGGTGCCCACCGATTTCCAACAGCCGGGTTGGTACAAATTTGGGCCGTCACCCGGTCAGGTGGGTTCGGCGGTCATCCTGGGTCATGTCGACTCCTACCGGGGGCCTGCGGTGTTCTTCCAGCTACGTGCTCTGAAGGCGGGTGACCCTGTCGACGTGACTCTCGCCGACGGTGCGACTGCCCATTTCGTCGTCAGCACAGTGGCGATGTACCCGAAGGTGCAGTTCCCCGCCCAGCAGGTGTACGGATCGCACGGCGACAGTGAGCTGCAGCTGGTCACCTGCGGGGGGACATTCGACTCCCATACCGGTAGCTACCTGTCCAACATCGTCGCCTACTCCACTCTTGTTTCCACTACTCCGGCTACCACCCCGGCCGCTGGATAGTCCTGACGACTGGCACCCTAGTGCCGTGTCGGGGACGTTTGCGCGCTTGACCAGCTCCGGTAGGGCCCGATCGTGCGTGCTGCATTTGCGCCAGATGATGTGGCGGCGGATCAGGGAGGCTTGCTCTTCGGTATAGGGGTTTCCCACTCCAGCCGGTCGGGGGCATTTAGACGATTACTTCCCCGAGTCGCTCTAGTGGCGACATCGTGCCCAAACGACCGATTAGAGCGCGCGCCATTAGGCAATAGCCGGCGACCCCCAACGCTTGGCCCACTTGACCAGCTTGACTGTGATGATCAGGGCAACGGCCAGGGCGAATTGTGCCAGGCGGTGGGCGCTGAACCGGTCTGTGTTGCGGCGCAGTTGACCGAAGTTGCTCAGCCACGAGTTGGTGCGCTCGACCGGCCACCGAAGTCCCATTGGCTGGTGCTTGGTGCCGGTGGTCGATCCGCGCTTGCGCTTCTTGGCGATCATGGCATCGGTGATGCCGCGTTCGATGAGACGGGTGCGGGTGAGTTCGGAGTCGTAACCGCGGTCGAGCCAGAGGGTCTCGACGTCGGCGAGCAGACCTCGTTCCTTCACGTCGTCCAGAGTCGGGGCGAGCAGGATGGAGTCGTTGCGGTTGGCCCCTTCGCTGACCCAGCCGATCGGCACCCCGTTGGCGTCTGTGGCGATCGACCACTTCCATCCGGTCTTGCCCCGATCGGTCGGGTTGGGCCCGGTTCCTTCGCCACCCATCGGCGCCTTGTGTAGTGACCCATCGACCGACACCTCGGAGAGATCGAGTCCGATCACCTTGTCGAAGGCCTTGATGGCCTCTTCGACCAGGTGCTGGAACGCATCGACAGCGACCCACTCGTCACGACGTCGCCGCAAGGTGGTCTCACCACCTTTTCCCAGCCTTCCGGCCACGTCCCAAGAGCACCCTGTGACCAATCGGAACAAGATGGCCTCGAAGCAGTCGCGGTCCGAGATCCTTGGTCGATGACAGCCCAGCGGGTGGTTGGTGTGGCCGCGTTTGGGCAGGTAGGCGGCAAAGGACTGCCAGACGGCATCGACGACGGTCGGATTGAGTGCAAGCATGGGACCTCCACTGGTTCGTTGGTGTTGGGACTCAGCCGGATCATGTCCGGTCCGACACAACGACCGGTGGACCTTTCTCCCTGGTCAACGGTGGTCCACCCCCGACACTGGTCCGGCCGTGACAATGGCCTCCAATAGGAGGTGGCCATGGCCAAGATCAGACGCAACGAACCGTGCCCTTGTGGGAGCGGGAGCAAAGCCAAACGCTGCTGTGAGGCGCCGCACGCCTACGTTGACGTCCGCGTACTTCCCCTCGACCTTTGCCAGAACGTCGTCAACGACCTGCCGGGAAGCACGCAGGCCGAGATGCGAGCCCTGTTCGACCAGCTGGTCTATCTGCCAGCCGTCGACGGATCACTCCGGGTGCGCTTGCCCGACATCATCACCACCGACATGGACCGTGCCATCAACGCCCTCCGGGACGATCACGGCACGGCATTCGATGAAGCCCTCGGAAGAGTCGTGCCCGCCGTCGATACGCTCGAACATCGGATCGAGCTTGCTCAGGCGGTCATCGCACTCCGGGACCAGGGGCGCATACCCGCGAAGCTTGCTGCCGTGGCGGTCCTCGAACTCGACCGCGAGGAGTCGGTGTTCTTTCTCTCCTCTGTGGCCGAATCGCTTGCTGCGCTCACCGCTAGTGAACCAACACCAGCTGGACTGCTCACAGCCACGAGATAGCCACCGACCTCGATTTCCAGGCGCCAATCGGCTACCTATTGGCGCGCGCTCTTAGGTCCCACTGGCAACGACATCATCATGAGGATGAGAAGTGTGGGTCACAACCCATGTGCGTAATCAGTGTGTCACTAATGCGTCGGTGTACCGTTTCCGATACACTTGGGTGATGAAGACATTCATCGGTTACGCACGCGTGAGCACCGACGACCAGAACGCCGACCTACAGAGGGACGCCCTGAAGAAGGCTGGCTGCATCAAGGTGTTCACCGACAAGGCGTCGGGTTCCTTGGCTAGCCGCCCCCAGCTTGACCGGATGCTCGACCAGCTTCGTCCCGACGATGTCGTCGTGGTGTGGCGACTGGATCGCCTGGGTCGCTCGCTGAAGAACCTCATCGCCTTGGTCGAAGACCTGGCCGAGAAGGGGGTGGGATTCCGCAGCCTGTCCGAGTCCATCGACACCACAACCGCCAGCGGAAAGCTGTTCTTCAGCGTCATGGGTGCCCTGGCTGAGTTTGAGCGGGACCTCATCAGGGAGCGGACCAACGCCGGTCTAGCTGCTGCCCGAGCACGGGGTCGTGTGGGGGGTAGGCCCCCGGTAATGACCCCTGAGAAGGTGAAAGTGGCGAGGCAGCTTTACGACTCCAAGGAACACACCGTTGAGGCCATCGCCAAGACTCTGGGGGTCAGCAGGAAGACCGTGTACCGGCATCTGGCCCCTGCCGGATAATCCACCCTGGTGCGGCCGTGAACTATCGTCAGGGGACAGACCGCTGTCAGGATGCGCTGCCCGAGCACGCCACCACTGCGTACTGCCCTGTAGACGTATGGTTCGCGACCTGCTTGCCGTCGACCGTGATCGTGCAGCTGATGGATGTGCCCGTCTGAGCTTGGGCACTCAGGCTGTAGACGTTGAATATGCCAGACCCGTTGACGGTCTTCGACCACGGAAGCGCAGCACCATTGTCCTGGGCACTGCCGCTGTTCCCGTTCGTAAATGAGTCGTAAGTGATGTCTGCCGTGCCCGACCCGGTGACCGAGTAGACAACCGTGTGGTTCGTCGTGATTGCCTTGTTGACCGCTGTTGTCGCTACGCTGAGGATGGTCACGCAACCACCGATCCCCAGCGCCACGATGACAAGCAACCAGAACCACACCCGCTTGTAGAGCGGCTTCTTCGGGGCTTGACCAGGAGGTGCCTGTGGCGGATACCAGTTTCCGTCCGTTGCCCGCCACCATCCAGGTTGCGGAGGTACATCGCCCCCTAGTTGTGCCGAAGCAGGAGCCTGCTGTGGCTGCGGCGCGTACCACCTCCCGTCCGACGCCTGCCACCAACCCGGCCCTTGCGAGGTGTCGCTACCCAATGCTGGGGCGACGGTGACAGGCTGAGGTGGAACGGAATCTGCCTGCGGGGTTGCCGACGGTTGGGGGGCGTACCACTTCCCGTCCGATGCTTGCCACCAGCCTGGCCCCTGCGAAGTGTCGCTCATTGTTTGCTCCGTGCTCTCACTTTGCGCCCCTTTTCCACCGGACGAAGACCACTGAGCGAACTGACCATGACCATCACGGACAGCATGAGCACTGTGACCACCCGCCGTACTTCATGCGTCGAACCTACGCCGACGCCAATACGGCCACATGGGGTCGAACGTCCCAAGTTCGCCAGGGGTGTTCCCGCCCGACCTGGCCCGACGCCGCTCCACCCTGCCGGTCACGAAGCGCGAAGCGAAGCGCCAGGCCAGTATCCGAGCCGCACGGGCCGAAACGCCGGAACGCCGCTCGACCCTGGTGCTCACGAAGCGCGAGAGCGCCGCCGCACACCGACCCGCGCCGCTCACCATCCACCGTGACGCCGCTGGGCTGCCCTACTTCACGCCACAGGCCGAATCGCCGAAGTGACACCACCCCCACTGTCACCCCTGACCGCGTCGACACCGGGACTCGCCCATCGCCACAGTGCCGACCTCGCCGTAGGGTCGTTGGAGTGACATTCCCCCTCGCAACGATGCAAACCACCGTCGCCGCGCCCGCTCTGGTCGCCCCTGTGCCCCCGAAGCGACCCACCCGGTATGACTTTTGCTCATCCGAGAACTGGCGGCGCACGCGTAACGCCTGGTGACAGATCAGACACCACTAGCTGACCCTGGAGCCTTCCAAACGTCTACCGTGGACGTATGTACCGATCCCCTTCGCGAGCTGCTCATCCCGTAGGCTTGTAATACATGGTCCCCGACGATCCCAACTTCGACCCGTTGGAAGGCAACCGCCGAGCCGCCGCGGTCAACGAACTGCTCCGGCATATCGGGCTGTCCGATGGTGCCGAAACGCGCTGGTGGAACTTGACCCGGTACGCCGAACTTGGCGACCGCACCCCAACCCAGGCATGGCTCGCCGGTGACCACCTGGGAGTCGAAAAACTGGTGGCCCAGTGGTACGCCGACAGTGAGGCCGTGGCCCGCCGCTATCGGGATGACCCCGACCTGATGGCGTCACTTCGGGAGCGCAGCGCCGCCCTTCATAGCGCCTGACCGGCCAGTTCACCCAATCGCGTAGTTGTCGATCAACATTCCCCCATGCCCTTGGCCGACGACAGTGCTCTGCGCAAATGGGCAGAAACCGACGACCCGCCCTATGGGGTGTGGCGTCGTGTCGAAGAGTGGATAGCCGGTCTGGACGCTGTGCCGTGGCAGGCACCGAGCGTTCCCCTGACGCTGGCTACTGGTGCCCCGGCAGAAATCCGAGCCGTGGTGGTCCCCGGCACCGATGTCGAAGTGTTCTGGGAACATGAGCACGCGACCGGCGTGGTCAATATCCTTCACGTCGGCACCACCGGGCCAGCGTGATCGCCGGTAATCGGTAGCCTCCCGGCTCGGCACCTTCGACCCCACCATCGGCTCGACAGCCCATCGTGAACGTGGCACCGCGGGTATCCCAGCTAGGAGACTGTTGAACAATTC